>CAUQRE010000093.1:0-5082 GCA_963520315.1 uncultured Campylobacter sp.
GGATAATAGCATAAATAATGCGCTAAAAGACTTTATCCCCGCAAATTTTAATGCCGCGGGCTTCATAAAAGGTGCGCTAATAGGCGGCGTCGCAGCCTACGTGCTAACTAATGAAAATGCCCAAAAGGCGATATTTTCCGCTATCGTAAAGGGGTCAAATTTACTTCAAGCCGGATTTGAGGAGTTAAAAGAACGCTTTGAAGACGTAAAGGCTGAAATTGACTCCCAAAAATAACGTTCGCATCGCGCATCTAACCAAAAACCGCGCTAGGTTTATCTGCGAACGCATAGGCGAAAACTGCGACGAGAGCCATTTGGAGGCGCAAATTTCCGAATTTAAATACGTAAAAAGCGTCAGAGTAAATAAAAAAGCCAAGAGCATCGTGGTCGGCTTTGAGTCAAATTTTGACGAGATTAAAGATTTTATCGAGAATTTACCGATTAAAAATTTAAGCAAGCGTAAAGAAGAGCCGGGCAAGGCTGAAATTTATAAAGCCGCAGCCGCTTTAGCTCTCACTCCGCTGATCAGCAGTAATGGCGTAAAGGCCGCGATTAGCCTCGTTGCCGCAGCTCCTTTGCTAAAAGAAGGCGTAAGCGAAGCCGTAAACGAGGGCGTAACCTCAAAGGCTCTTGAGGCCGCGGCTGTCGGCGTGAGTCTAGCTAGACGCGACTTTTTAGCCGCAAATAGCACGAATCTCATGCTAACGATCGGCGAATATATGGAAGAAAGCGCCGTACATCGCAGCGACGATCTTATCAAAGAACTAGCCCGCCCAAACATCGAAGAGGTCTGGATCGAGATAAATAATAGCGGCGAAAAATCTCTCAAAAAAATCTCGACCGCCGACGTCAAAGTAGGCGACATCGTGGTCGTCGGCGCAGGCGAGAGTATCGGTATAGACGGCTATATCGTCGAAGGCACCGCAAGCGTAAATCAAGTCTCGATGACGGGCGAAGCAGAACCGGTCAAAAAAGAGCGCGGCGACCGCGTGATGAGCGGAACGGTCGTAGAAGACGGACGCATCAAAATCTGGGCCGAGAGCATAGCCGCCGAGAGCGCGACTGCGAGGATAAAATCATACATCCAAAGCTCGCTAAACGAAAAATCCTCCGTCGGGCTAAAAGCCACGAGGCTAGCCGACAAGCTAGTGCCCGTGACGCTAAGTCTAGCCGGCGTTTCGTATCTGCTTAGCCGCGATATGACGCGCGTTGCTAGCGTCTTGCAGGCGGATTATTCCTGCGCGCTAAAGCTAGCTACGCCCGTCGCCTTTAAATCAAGCATCTCAAAAGCAGGCCGCAACGGCGTACTGATAAAGGGCGCTAAATCTATCGAAGCGCTAGCGAGCGCCGATACTTTCGTCTTTGATAAAACAGGCACGCTAACGCACGGCAGCCTAAGCGTCGTTAAGGTTCACTCGTTTAAAAAAGAATTTAGCGAAGCGCAGCTGCTAAATTTGACCGCAAGCGCAGAGGAGCACTACTTCCACCCCGTAGCCGAGGCTATCGTAAAAGCCGCTAGGGAGATAGGCTTTCACCATATCCATCACGACGAGGTCGAGTTTATCGTCGCTCACGGCGTGAAAACCTACGTAGGCGGCAAAGAGGTCGTGATCGGCTCGCGACATTTTTTAGAGGACGACGAGCAAATTTCTTTTAGCAAGCACGAAGAGATCATAAAAAACGAGGTAAATAGCGGACTTACGCTACTATACGTAGGCTACGACAAAGAGCTCTTAGGCATCATCGCCATGCGCGACACCATGCGAGAAAACGCTGCGCAGACGCTAGCAAAGCTACGAAAACTAGGCGTAAAAGAGCTGATAATGCTAACGGGCGACGTGCAGTCTAAAGCCGATCAAGTAGCAAGCGAGCTAGGCATCGACAGAGTCTATGCAAACTGCCTACCTACCGATAAAGCAGGCATCATCGAGCAGTTAAAGGCCGAGGGTAAAAAAGTAGCCTTTATCGGAGACGGCATAAACGACGCGCCAAGCCTCACCAAGGCTCACGTAGGCATCAGCATGCAAAGAGGCGCGGACATAGCAAAAGCTACTGCCGACATAAGCCTGCTAAAAGACGACATCGGCTCCGTCGCCGTCGCAAAAGACATAGCAAATAAAACCATGAAGCTGATAAATACGAATTTTAACGCCACCGTCGGTATAAACTCGCTCATCCTAGCAGGCGCGACGTTTGGGCTATTTAACCCTATCGCCACGGCCGTTTTGCACAACGGTACGACGATCGGACTACTGGCAAATTCGATGAAAGGCGTCAAAATAGGCGCAAAATAAATTTGAAGGGATGACGGTTGATAGATAAAATTTTAAAATTTATGAACGACGAGATGTCGCTAGCCAACGACTTTTTATACGGCTATTTTTTGGTTATAGTGCTCGTTCTTACGGGTATTTATTTTAGCTATATTACGAGATTCGTGCAGTTTAGGATGTTTTTTGAGGCTTGCAAGGTTTTAGTCGAGAAAAAAGACAAATACAACAAGCACCACCTCACGCCCTTTCAAGCGCTGATGATCTCCACCGCTTCGCGCGTGGGCATCGGAAATATCGCAGGAATCTCCGCCGCTATCGTAGCAGGCGGTCCGGGCGCGCTATTTTGGATGTGTTTGATGGCTTTTTTGGGCGCGGCTTCGGCATTCGCCGAGAGTACGCTAGCTCAAATTTACAAGACCAAAGACGTATTCGGCTTTAAAGGCGGCCCGGCATACTACATCAAAAACGGCCTAGGGATTAAATGGCTAGCTACGCTTTTTGCCGTTATCCTCGTCATTACCTACGCATACGGATTTAACGGCCTACAAAGCTACACTATGACCTCCGCCTTTCAAATTTACTACGATCAAAGCGCGAGCGCTACGAGCTTTAGCGATAGCGGCTTGCCCGTGGGTATCGGCCTCATCCTTACCGCATTTGCGGCGGTGATGTTTTTTAGCAAAAGCCATATTATCGGCAAGGTTAGCTCCTATATCGTGCCTTTTATGGCGCTTGCTTATATCTTGCTAGCATTTATCGCGATATGCTTAAATTTAGACAAGCTCCCGTCCGTCTTTGATATGATTATAAAAAGCGCCTTTGATTTTAAGGCGATATTCGGCGGATTTGCGGGTAGCGTGATAGTCTACGGTATCAAGCGCGGACTGTTTTCAAACGAAGCAGGCATGGGTTCTGCGCCAAACGCTGCGGCCGCTGCTCACACGAGCCACCCGGTTAAGCAAGGACTCGTGCAGGCGATGGCGGTTTTTATAGATATGACGATCTGCGTGGCTTCTGGTATGATAGTGCTTTTCTCGCAGGCCTATATCACAAAGCAAACCGGCGTTAGCGGCGAGCCTCTCACCGCTCTTCCTTTAGTACAGGCCGCGATGCGCGAGTACTTCGGCGAGATAGGGCTGCACTTTACGACGCTTGCAGTGGTGCTTTTTGCTATCACGTCGCTGATCGGCAACTACTACTACGCGCAGGCAAATATCAAATACCTTACCAAAAACCACAAAATCGCCACGACATTTAAGGTTACGGCAGTCGCGATGATATTCGTCGGGGCGCAGATGAATCTAACTATCGCGTGGAATATCGCCGACATCACGATGGCTGCGATGGCTACGATAAATATCGCTGCGATCTTTATGCTATCAAAAGTCATGATAAAAGCCCTAAAAGACTACGAATCGCAAAGAAAAGCAGGTCTAAATCCGGAATTTGACCCCGAGAGTATCGGCATAAAAAATACCTCTTGCTGGAGTAAAAAATGAAAATAGGCGGGGAACTTTTAAATTTACAAACCCATAGAAAAGTCGCCAAGGTCGGCATGAGCGTCACTTTAGCGGCTGTTTGCGTTACAGCTTTGGGGATGCTCAGACGTAACAAAGGCGGCTTTAAAAAGTGGCACGTAGCCTCAGGCGTCGCGTTTATAGGTTTTTCGCTCTATCACGCGGGCCTCTACGATAACGGCTTTTTTAGAAACATGATCGTAAACGCAAATAAGAAAAATGCCGAAGCAAAGAGGCTAGCAAGCGATGATAAAGCTTAGCGACGCCGAAATTTTAGCCTACATCGGCGAGGATCTGCCCTATTTTGATCTCACGACCTCGCTTCAAGGCATCCGTAAAAACGCCGTTTTAACCATACTGCCGCGCGAGGACGTGACGGTTAGCTGCGTAGACGCCGCCGCTCGCATCGCGCAGTTGCTTGACTGCGAGGCGCAAATTTGCGTCCCAAACTCAGCCGTCGCCGCCGCAAAAGAACCGATCGTAAAAATAAGCGGCAGCTACGATAACGTACATAAAGCTTGGAAGCTATCGCAAATTTGCCTAGAGTACGCCTGTAAAATCGCTAGCTACGCAAGAGCGATGAACGAGGCGGCAAAAAGCGTAAATCCAAAATGCGAAATCCTAGCCACGCGCAAGAGCTTCCCGTTTGCTAAGAAATTTTGCCTAAAAGCCGTGCTTGAGGGTGGCTGCGGCATACATAGGCTAAATTTGAGCGATAGCGTGCTATTTTTCAAAAATCACATCAAGGCATACGACTCGTATGAGGAGTTTTTGGCTCAAATTTCAACCTTTAAGGCAAAATCCCCAGAGCGCAAAATCGCCGTCGAGTGCGAAAATTTAGATGATTGCGAAGCACTTTTAAAGGCGGGCGCCGACGTCGTGCAGTGCGATAAATTTACGCCGGAAGCCGTAAAGCAAGCGGTAGGTCTACGAGATAAAATCGCCCCAAACGCGACCATAGTCGCAAGCGGCGGAATAAATCTAAAAAATGTCAGAGAATTTGCCGGCACAGGCGCGGACGCGCTCGTTACGTCAGCTATGTACGCGCAAGGTATGGCAGATATCACGGCGATTTTAGAGATAGCATAATTTGCAAATTTGGCGAGCAAACAAGGCGCCAAATCTAAACCGATATTTTGCAAAGCATGAGTTTAAATAAAATTTAAGTAAATTTGCATTGCATCCTATACTCGCCGGGTAAAGGCTAGACCAATAAGAATATACTATCGGCGATTATCGTTAAATTTTTCAAAAAAACCATCGACAAAAGATCTAAAATTTAACGATAAATT
>CAUQRE010000094.1:0-5064 GCA_963520315.1 uncultured Campylobacter sp.
CGCAGCAAACAAAACACCGGTATTTCTATTTCGCTACGCTCATAGCTGTAAACAGACGGAATGCTAAAGCATGACGGTAAGGTCTATACCCAGATAGTTAAAAACTGCTCTGCTAATGAGCTGATACCGATATTATCGGAGTTTAGTGAGCTTGATAGCTCTACTATCTATTCTGATTGCTGGAAAGCTTATGACGGATTAGTTGATTACGGAGCCAAAGAGCACTACAGAGTGAAGCACTCAAAGAATGAATTTGCAAACGGTAAAAACCATATCAATGGCATAGAAAACTTTTAGCTGCGACTTCGTCTCGCTACTGCTTCCTGAAAGGCCACGAGCGTAGCGAAGTGGAGCAGAAGGGGATATGCTAAACATAGATTATCTAAATTTAGAGGCATTAAGAAAGAGAATTTTTTGCTTCATCTTAAAGAGTGTGCTCTCCTCTACTTCGCTACGCTTATAGCTTTTCAAGACGCGGCTACGAACGTAGTGAAGTAGAGTTTAGATATAATATTAAAACTACACAGGAAAACCTATATCAGAAACTATTGAAATTGATAAGAGAAAATCCGCTTAAGTTTAATTTAGCCAAAGATATTAACGGCATAGAAAACTTTTTAGCAGCGGCTTGCTTTATTACTACCTCCTGAAAAGCTACGGGTGTAGCGAAGCAGAGTTTAGGATGCTACAGCAATACAGTAAAACTTATATCGGAAACTACTACGATTAATAAGAGGTCTTATAAGCAGCAAGACGAAGTCGTAGCTAAAAATACGTTTAAACTTAATTAAGCCATATCTAGATTAGCAGAGATTACGCCATTTAGACCAAAAAGTCGTCTAAAATTCGCGCAAGAGAAGATATCATCGGCGGATTTTTCGCACCTGGCGATATTGCCGCCATAACAAGAGCCGAGCCGTCTATCCGTAAACGGCCCGCATGCCGCAAATTTAACCATTTTTGGCAAAATTTACAGCGAAGATAACGCCGAAATTTCCGCCCGTAAACCGCTAAATTTTAAAATTTTCTATCTCGTTAAAATTTAAGTAGCGATAAATTTGCGCCTCTTTGCCCGCAAGCTTTTGGGGCACTATATTCATGTATTCAGAGACGCTGGGTAGCCTGCCCAGCACGGCGCAAACTGCCGCTAGCTCGGCGCTGCCTAGATACACGCGCGCGTCCATACCCATGCGGTTATCAAAATTTCTCGTCGAGGTCGAAAACACGGTCGCGCCGTCGTTCACGCGGGCTTGGTTACCCATACAAAGCGAGCAGCCCGGCACCTCCGTGCGAGCGCCCACCGCGCGAAATATATCGTAGTAGCCTTCCTTTTCGAGTAGCGACTGATCCATCTTGGTAGGCGGCGCAATCCAAAGCCTGGTTGGCAGCGTCCCAAGTCCCCGCAGAGCCTCGCCAAGCGCGCGGTAGTGGCCGATATTAGTCATGCAGCTACCCACAAACACCTCGTCGATCTTGTGCGGGCGCGAGCTGTCGGCTAGAATTTCGCTCAAAGTCGCGACGTCGTCGGGGTCGTTCGGACAGGCCAGGATGGGCTCTTTTATCTCGTCCAAATTTATCTCGATCACCTCGGCGCAGCGTGCGTTTTTGTCGGCTCGCAGCAACTCTGGCGCCGCTAGCCACTCGCGCATTTTCGCCGCGCGTCGTTCCAGGCTAGCCCTACTCTCATACCCCGCCTCTATCATCGCCTCGATGAGAGCGACGTTTGAGCGGACGTATTCGCAGACGCTCTGCTCGCTCAAATTTACCGCGCAGGCCGCCGCAGAGCGCTCCGCCGAAGCGTCGCTTAGCTCAAACGCCTGCTCGACTTTTAGCTCCTCTAGCCCCTCGATCTCTAAAATTTTACCCGCAAATACGTTTTTCTTGCCCTTCTTTTCGACCGTGAGTAGCCCGCGCTTGATCGCGTAGTATGGGATCGCGTTTACCAAATCGCGCAGCGTCACGCCCTTTTGCAGCCGCCCGCTAAATCGCACGAGTACCGACTCAGGCATATTTAGCGGCATCGCTCCCGACACGGCCGCAAACGCCACCAGCCCGCTGCCCGCAGGGAAGCTCACGCCGATAGGAAAGCGCGTATGAGAGTCTCCGCCCGTACCCACGGTATCGGGCAGAACCATGCGATTTAGCCACGAGTGTATGACGCCGTCGCCGGGCCTTAGGCTCACTCCACCGCGCGAGCTCATAAATTTAGGCAGCGTCTTTTGCGTTTCAAGGTCGCTAGGCTTTGGATAGGCCGCCGTGTGGCAAAAGCTCTGCAAAACGAAATCCGCCGAAAATCCGAGGCTTGCCAGCTCCTTGATCTCGTCGCGCGTCATCGGCCCCGTGGTGTCCTGCGAGCCTACGGTTAGAGTCGCCGGTTCGCAGTACTGCCCCGCCCGCACTCCTCGCACGCCGCAGGCCTTACCCACGATCTTTTGAGCTAGCGTGTAGCCCTCGCTCTCGTTTGTTTGCGGCTGCGCAGGCCTCGCAAATATATCCTCCGCGCCTAAATTTAGCGCGGCTCTAGCCTTCGCGCAAAGCGAGCGGCCGATGATGAGCGGTATGCGCCCGCCCGCTCTGATCTCGTCAAATATGGTGTTTGGCGCAAGCGTAAAACGAGCGACCGGCTCGCCTTGGGGCTTAGCAGCTGCGCCCAAATTTGCCTCGTCCGCCTCGCACTCGAATTTACCGCCGTTTTCGTCGCCGTAAATTAAAACCGCGTCAAATTTACCCTCGGCGCTCAAATTTACCCGCCCGACGCGCAATATCTCGCCCGCATACGGATAGATATCCACGACGTCGCCCGTTTCTAGCGCGCTTACGTCGGCTACGATCGGCAGCGCGCCGCTATCTTCGGCTGTGTTAAAAAATATCGGCGCGATAGCCGTGCCTATCACGATGCCGCCCGTTTTTTTGTTCGGCACGCCCTCTATCTCGCGCCCGAGGTGCCACTGGATGGAGTTTATGCCGCTTTTTCGGCTACTGCCCGTGCCCACGACGTCGCCTGCGTAGACGACTTCTAGCCCGCTTTTTTTAAGCTCGCGGATCGTTTCTAGGCTGCCCGGCTGACGCTTAACCAGCATCGCATTTGCGTGTAGCGGGATATCCGAGCGCGTGTAGGCCTCGCTAGCCGGACTTAGATCGTCGGTGTTGGTTTCGCCGGCGACCTTAAATATGACCGCCCTGATACGCCTAGACAGGCTCTCGCGCGCCTTAAACCACTCAGCCTCCGCCCACGAACGCAGAACTTCTAGCGCAAATTTATTGCTTTTTGCAAGCTCTGCCGCGTCGTTAAAATAATCATGCACGAAAATCGTCTCTTTTAGCACGTTACAGGCGGCCTGCGCTACGGCTTCGTCGGCGTTTTTTAGGCTTTCAAGTAGCACGATGACGCTGTATCCGCCAAGCATCGGCCGCAGCAAATTTACGGCGGCGATTTTATCAAGGCCGCTTATCTCAAGCCCGTGATTTATAATCTCGTTTAAGAACTCCGCCTTTACCTTCGCCGCGTCGTCTACGCCCGGATTAACGCGATTTGCGAGCAAATTTACGAGCCGCTTTATCCTCTTTTGATTTTCGTCTAGCCTTGCGGCGATAATCGCTTCGCCTTCGCCGCCCGGCTCCATCGGCGGTACGCGACCTGAGAGCAAGCCTAGATACTCCCTCTCGTGCGCGCTTTCAAGCCTTAAAAGCTCGCAAACTTTCCTCGTCTGCTCCTCGTTTAGCGGTAGCGGCGGCACGCCTAGGGCCTCGCGCCCTTTTACGTGTTTTTCGTATTCGGTAAAAAAATCCATCGTTTATCCTTATTAAAATTTACGTAATTTTAGCAAAACAAAGCGAAATTTGGCTAAATTTAAACACTTGATTTTAAGGAATTACGATGCAAAAAGCGTATTTTAACTCGCCTATCGGCGTTTTGGAGATTTGCGGCGACGAGAGCGGGGTTTGCGAGCTAAATTTCGTGCGAGATTTTGTCCGCACGGACGTAACGGACGTAAATTTAAAGCTCTGTTTAAGCGAGCTTGAGGGTTATTTTAAAGGCGAGCTTAAAACCTTTAAAACGCGTCTAAATATCGGCGGCACGGCGTTTCAAAGGTGCGTTTACGAAAATCTGCAAAAGATTCCTTTCGGGCAGCGCGTCACGTACGCCGGGCTTGCAGAGATGACGGGGCGGCCGAGGGCGTTTCGCGCGGCAGGCTCGGCAAACGCAAAAAACAAAATCCCCATCATCGTGCCCTGCCACAGAGTCGTCGCTTCAAACGGTCTTGGCGGATACAGCGGCGGCGAAGGGCTGGCGACCAAAATTTGGCTTTTGGAGCATGAAGCGAAATTTAAAGATAAAGTTTAGCGTCTTTAAAATTTGACGATGTAAATTCATCTAAACGAGTACAAATTTGATGGCTTAGTTTTAGCTAAGCTCAAGCCTGACTACACGAAGCGCGGCACCGTTTTGCGTATGCGGAATCGCTCCGCTTTAGCGCCAAAGCAAGACAAAACGGATACTAAATTTATCTCTTTAACTACTCCGTTTTGATAAAATTTGCGACGAATTTAGCTCGCTCGGCAAAATCGCGACGAATTTAAAAGGGAAAAAATGGATCTAAAAATATACTACGACAACTGGCAAATGGAGTGCTGCGGCGATGCGTTTAAGCTCGGCGACGAGGTAAATTGGTATACGGCAAAATTTAAAGCGGATTCGGATTTCATCTTCAAGGATGCCGACTACTCTTACAAGGCGCACGGCGGAGAAGAGTACGAGATAACGGGTGTCGTGATGGGAATTTCGGCGATATATTTTCGCTACGAACCATGCGACGGACCGTACGGACGCGTACTGCAACCGGTCGAATACAAAAGCAAAGAGATCTCGCATAGTCACGGTTACGAGCCGAATTTTGGAGGTTTTACGTTCGGTGCGTATCTTGTGCAGCTACGCGGTGCTATAGTTTGCGACTTAGTGGACAAGGTTTACGAGAAATTCGCTCTAAAGAGCAAATTTGATAGTAAAATCGTCTCGCCCAATCAAAAAGATGCGAACGGCGAAACGATTTTAAACTTAGCGAT
>CAUQRE010000095.1:0-5023 GCA_963520315.1 uncultured Campylobacter sp.
TTACGCTATCTTTTTCTCTAAACAAAATCCCCGGCACCTTCCACGTGACGTAGCCGTCTTTAACCAGCTTCGCCAAAAGCTCGGCGTTTCCCTTTACTTGCTGCATTCGCCACTCATCCATCGTATTTGAAGTATATAGCTCGTCTATTTTTATCCTGCGGGCTAACTCCCTAAAGATATCGTAGCCGTTTTTAGTATCGCCGACGGGATCTACGACCTTATTTCTTATCATATATGCGGGTTTTAGTCCTGATTTATCCTCGATACCTTCGTCGCGCTCCAGATAGGTGCTCTCAGGCAGTATCACGTCCGCCCATATCGCAAAATCGCTCATATAAATATCCGAACAAACGATAAAGTCAAGCTTTTTAAGGCTTTCTATCGTAGTTTGCGTACCTGCGACGTTTATGGGGTGATTAAATCTTATGCTAAACCAGCCTTTTACCGGATAAGGCTTTTGGCTTAATATAGCTTGCGGAATTTGCATCAAAACGCCGTGGCTCCTGCCGACGAATTTATTTGGCCCGTCCTCGCCGGCGCCGTCTATCCTAGGGGTTTTAGGCACTTTTATCGCAGCGTCCGGGTTCGTGATCTCGGGGATTAGCTCTTCGCCTGCTAAAGTATTATATAGCTTGGCCTTTTTGCCGCCGAAAATTCCGCCCTTTTTCTCCCAGTTGCCCATCATCGCGTTTGCGGTCATTATAGCTCTAGTGCGGATATATTCGGCTCTAGTAGTAGTGGTGTTGTGGCCGAAGTCGATGATGACTTTAGGAGCCGCTTTCCAGATTTCGCCTGCGATGCGCTCGAGCGTTTTTGCAGGTATTCCCGTGATCTTTTCTTGCCACTGCGCAGTGGTGTCTTTAGTCGCTTCTACGACTTTATCAAATCCAATCGTAAATTTTTCTATAAATTCTTTATCGTAGGTGCCGTTTTTGATCCACGTGTGAATGAGTGCTAAAACAAATGCCAGATCGGTGCCGGGTTTTACAGGTAGCCACTCGTCGGCTTTTGAGGCCACGACGCTAAAGCGCGGATCTAAAACCAGCAGCTTAGTATCTTCTTTAGCAGCCATCTTGGCCAGCTTTTTAGCGTCGGCGATGACGATGCCCTCAAAAAGATTGTGCCCGAAATTTACGACGTATTTTGCGTTGGCGAAGTCTCTTTTTAGTTTCGCATCCCCGTACATATGCGTGCAAACCATCTGATAGGTCACGGGACAACAGGACAGGTGCGAGAAGCAATTAGGCGAGCCGTATGCGCTGGCAAAGGTCGTCATTAGCTTGTGCGTTTGACTTGATTTTGCCGTAAACACAAAGCTCTCGGGACCGTAATTTTCCTTGATTTCTAGCATTTTTTTAGCCACAAGATCAAGCGCCTCGTCCCAGCTCGCCTCGCGCCATTTGTTTTCGCCGCGCTCGCCTACTCTGATGAGCGGTTTTACGATACGCTGCGGATCGTAGAGCTGGTTATGCCCGCTACCTCCTCTAGCGCATACTGATGTCGCAGTGCCGCCTACTTTGCCGTTGCCTTGGATGAATACGGTTTTGCCGTCTACGACCTTGGCCTCGATAGGACAGCGAGAAGAACACATCTCGCAAAAGCTAAATACGCTTCTGTCGCCGCCTTCTAGCGCTTTAGCGCCGACTGCGCCCAGGGTGCCCGGCGCATAAGTCATCGCAAGCAAACCCGTAGCGGTGGACGCTTTTAAGAAATTTCGCCTCGAAGTATCCATTTTTTTCTCCCTTTTTGAAATAAATTTGATGAAATCTTAAATAATCAATGTAAATTATACGTAAAATCTTTATATCAATATAAATTTTAATTGATAACTGGTATCCGTTTTTTAGGGAAAAGCTTAAAATTAACTTCAAATTTGCCAAATTTACAAATATCAAATTTTAATGGATGATGATATTTGAGCCGTCGTTTGCTTAAATTTGTAATTTAAAAATAATTCTTGCGATTTTCGCCAAAAAATTATTTTAATTTTATTTGTATATAATTCGCGTATTTTTTTAAAAAGGCAAAATTAATGAAAAAGCAAATTTACATCATTCACGGCTACGACGCATCGCCGCAAAGCCACTGGTTTTCTTGGTTTAAAGAAAAGATGCGCGGACTTGCCGAGGTGGAAATTTTAAAGATGCCAACCCCGCAAACGCCAAAGCTAAACCAGTGGCTAGAAACGATGAAGCAAAACGTAAATTTAGGCGAAAATTCATTCGTCATCGCTCACAGCCTGGGCACGATAACTAGCCTAAATTTTCTTAGCGGTTTTGCAAATTTGCCAAAATTGGGCGGTCTTGTCCTTATCTCGCCGTTTGACGAGCCGATTGAGGAATTTGCTATATTAAATGAATTTTGCGAGCCGCAAATCGACTACGAAAAGATAAAATCGGCGACGAATTTTATAAAAGTAATAGCCGCAAAAGACGACTATATCGTGCCTTGCGAGCTTAGCCTAAAGGTCGCGCGAAATTTAGGCGTAACGCCGGATATCTTTGAAAATGGCGGGCACTTTTTGGGTGCGGACGGCTTTAGCGAATTTGAGTTTATACTAAATTTATTTAGGGATGCGGCTTTACCGAAAACAGGCGATTGAAAGTAAAATTATTTAAAAAATGTTACTATAATGCACACTTTATTTTTGATTTTGCATTTTTAAGGATAAATTTTGAGAGAATTAAAGTCCATATTTTTTAGTATGACCTCGGCGATTGTTTTACTGATAATCTTTGCGGTCGCTAGCGGCGCGGCGACGATAATAGAAAGCTACTACGACACCAAAAGCGCGTGGGCCGCGGTTTACGGCGCGAACTGGTTTGCTCTAGTGCAGGTGCTTTTGGGCGTAAATTTAGCTTACAATCTTTTTAGATACGACCTTTTTAGAAATGAAAAACTGCCCGTTTTGATATTTCACGTTAGCTTTTTATTTATGCTTTTAGGCGCTGCTATGACGCGATATATGGGCTTTGAAGGCACGATGCGCATAAGAGAAAACGAGGCTTCAAACGCCGTTTTCGGATCGGCTTCGAGAATAGAAATCGCAGCCGAAAAAGACGGTAAAATTTACTCGGATTCTATCCAAAAATACATCACTTCTTTTGGCTTAAACGGCTTTAATTTACCGCTTAAAATCGAGGACAAGAAGGCGAATTTAAGTTTTGAAGGCTACTACAAAAATGCCGAGACCGAGTACTACGAAGCAGACAAGGGCGAGCCGCTGGTTAGGCTAAGCGTCTCGACCTCCGACTCAAAAGAAGAAATCAGCCTACAAGCAGGCGAAACTCGCGAGGTGGGCGGCGTTAGCTTTGCGTTTGACGCGCAGCCGCTACTTGAAAATTTCGTCAAAATAGAGCTAAAAGAGGGTAAATTTTATCTAACTTCGAACCAAAATATCAGCTACTTCACGATGGCGACGAATGAAAAAGGCGAGTATGCCAAGGATAAAGAGACGGAGTTTTTGCCGATGAGGCTTTATACGGTCGCGGACGTAAATTTCGTCCCAAAGTCTCTGCTAACTAAGGCCGCACAGCGTATCGTTAGCAAAAACGGAGAATTCGACGCGCTCGTGGCAAATTTAACCTACGACGGGCAAACCGAACAACTAACTCTATACGAAAATAGCTACGAACCGGCAAAAGCGAAAATAGACGGCGTGCTTTTTAACGTCTACTGGGGCGCTAAAATGATCGAACTTCCTTTTTCTATAAAGTTAAACGACTTCGAGCTTAAGCGCTATCCGGGCTCAAATTCGCCGATGAGCTACTCTAGCGACGTTATCGTCGAGGACTCGCGCACCGGCGATTTCCCTTATAAAATTTACATGAACCACGTACTAGATCACGACGGATATAGATTTTTCCAAAACAGCTACGATATGGACGAGCTTGGCACCGAATTATCGGTAAACCGCGACCCGGGCAAAATCCCGACCTACGTCGGCTACTTTTTATTGGGACTAGGGCTATTTTTAAACGTAATAAATCCTCGCTCGCGCTTTAGAAAACTAGCCAAAATGATAAACGAAGACGCCGTCAAAAAACTCGCTGCAATCCTTTTGGTAACGAGCGCGGCGGCGTTTTCGCCGACTAAAATTTACGCTATGGACGAGGCTTTAAATATCGACGCAAGTCACGCCAAAGAGCTTTCTACGCTAATAGTTCAAAGCGGCGACGGCAGGATGAAGCCTTTTGATACGGTCGCAAGGGATATCTTAAACAAAATCCACCGTAGCGATACGCTTGAGGGGCTAAATGCCGACCAAGCCGTGCTTTCGATGATGACTAACGGTTTTTACTGGCGCGACAAACCTATAATCTACGTAAACAATAAAGAGATAAAAAAGCTAATCGGCATAGACGAAAAGGACAAATTTGCAAGCTACAACGACTTTTTTGAAAGCGACAAAGACGGTAAAATCGCCTACAAACTCTCCAAATTCGCCGAAGCCGCAAACCGTAAAATGCCGGGCGAGCGAGGCACGTTTGATAAAGATATAAAAAATATAGACGAGCGGCTCAATATCCTTCATATGGTATTTTGGGGCGAAATTTTCGCCGTATTTCCAAAGATAGACGACCCAAATAATACCTGGTACGGCATAGCTTCTGCGATGATGTATCTGCCTAAAAACGAGAGCGAACAAATCGTCAGGATGCTAAAAGATTATTTTACCGGCGTCGTCGATGCTACCGAAAACAACGACTGGCGCAAAGCAAACCAAGCTCTAGCCGAGATAAAAACCTATCAACAAGAACACGGCAAATCCGTCATCCCGAGCCAAAAACGCATCGAAATGGAGCTATTTTTTAACGAGTATAAAATTTTCGAATCGCTCACGCTCGTATATCTTTTAGCCGGATTTGGGCTTTTGTGCTTCATTTTCGTCAAAATGGCGCGCCCTAAACTAAATATTAAGGGGCTATTTAAAATCGTCTACGGTATAAATATCCTAGCCTTTTTACTACATACTTTCGGCATCGGCGTGCGCTGGTACGTCGCCGAGCACGCTCCTTGGAGC
>CAUQRE010000096.1:0-5019 GCA_963520315.1 uncultured Campylobacter sp.
TTTTAGGGTTTGTCTTAGCATTTGGGTCGCTAGCCTCTGCGCAGAGGCGTTTTTCGTCCTTGTAGCCCTCTTTTAGATCGTCTCCTTGCGGCTCGCTTGGAGCGTGGAATTTCGCCTCCGCCACACCAAAAAGCCCTCCCGGGGCATAAATTTGCTCGGGCTCCTTAGGCTCGTTAGCTTGGGTAAATTTATCCTCGCTAAATTTTAGCTTGCAAGACCCCGGCTCAGAATCCTGCGCTACTTGCGCGCTAAACGTCCGCAAATCATAGGCGCCGGGCTTTATAAATTTAGCTTCGTTTGCGGTTTTTTGGCGGCTAAACTCTCCCGTCATACCGGCGTAAAGCGCAAAATGAGCCCGCAAAAGCTCCCTTGTCGCACCCAAAGTCGGCGCCGAAAATATCTCGCGCGTATCGCCGCTTTGAGCTAGTTCGCCCCGCTCCATCACGTAAATGTCATCCGCAAGCTTGGCCACTACGGAAAGATCGTGCGTTATCAGCAGCACTCCCGCGCCCGTTTGACGCGCCGCGTCGCGCAAGAGAGTTAAAATTTTAGCCTGCGAAACGAGATCAAGGTCGGTCGTAGGCTCGTCTGCGACGATAAATTTAGCCCCGCTAAGCAGAGCTAAAGCTATCATCGCTCGCTGCAACATACCGCCGCTCATCTCGTGCGGATATAGCTTTAGCGCGCCCTCCTCAAGCCCTACCGCACGCATGGCTAGTTTTATTTGAGATTGCGCGGAAGTAGACTGATTCTTAAAAGCGGCCTTAGCTCTTTTAACTCCTAATCCCATCGCCTTAAAAAATCCGACTTCCGGCATTAAATTTCGGCTCAAATTCGCCGCATCCGCGGTCTCTTTAGCGTGCGCGCCGATGCTTAGCAGAGGGTTAAACGCGCTTTTTGGATTTTGCATAACGGAGGCGAAAATTTTACCGCGCCGCGCCGCGACGTCAAGCCTTCGTCCGTTTAAAAAAATATCCGCGCTAGAACTTAAGCCCGGGGGCGTAAAGCCTTGCAAGGCTAGCGCGCTTAGCGTCTTGCCGCTGCCGCTTTTTCCGACGAGGGCGGTTATGCGTCCCGAAGCTAGTCGTAAATTTAGCCCGCGCACTAGCTGCGTTTGCCCGGCGCTTACGCATAAATTTTTGATTTCTAAAATATCCTTTGCCAAACTCTGACTCATCTATCCTCCGATACCGCGCCTAGGCGCTCTTGCAGGCTCTCGCCGATGGTATTAAAGCTCATCACGCACAAAAATATCGCGATACCCGGATAAAAAATAAGCTCGGGATGGCTAAAAACGTACTCCTTGGCGTCGCTAATCATCACGCCCCACTCGGCCGCTGGCGCTTTTACGCCAAGACCTAAAAAGCAAAGCCCGGAAATATGCAGCACGATATGTCCTATATCCAAAGACGATAGCACCGCGCACTGAGCGATTATCGGGCGGAGCATATTTTTTTTGAAATTTACCGTTTCGCGTGCGCCCGAAGTCCTAGTTATCAGTACGTAATCGGCATTTTTTAGGCTTAGCACGATACTGCGCACTATCCTAGCGTACCACGCCCAGTGCGATGCGGAGATAGCGATAACGACGTTTATCATTCCCGCCCCTAAAACTCCAACCAAAAATAGCGCTAAAATGACGGTAGGCACGCTAAAAAATACGTCGCAAACCCGCATTAAAATTTGATCCGTTCGTCCGCCTACAAACCCCGCCGTCCCGCCGACTAAAATCCCCAAAAAAAGTATCAAAAAAATAGTCGCAAACGCCGAACCCAGCGATATGCTAGTAGCCGATAAAAGCCTAGAAAATACGTCTCTGCCAAGATGATCCGTGCCTAAAAAATGAGAAAGGCTGGCAGGCTCAAATTTAGCCGCTAAATCAATCTCGTTTGGATCAAAGGGCGCTAGCAAAGGCGCAAAAAGCATGATAAAAATCATCGCAAACGCGGTAAAACAGGCAAAAATCAGCCAAATTTTTTTCACGCGTTAGTCCTTATGCGAGGATCTATAAAGGCGTAAAGCACGTCTATAACGAGGTTGCTAATAGCAAACGCAAACGCCATCAGTAAAATAAAGCACTGAATCACGGGATAGTCGTTGTTTATGATGGCCTCGACCGCATATCTGCCGATACCCGGATACGCAAATACGCTTTCTATCACCATAGCGCCGCCTACTAGCTCGCCTATATGCATACCAAGCGCCGTAACTACCGGCAGCGATGCGTTTTTAAACACGTGGCTAAAGAGTACGCGAGAGGCAGATAGTCCGCGCATCTTGGCGTAGCTTACGTGACGTTTGTTTTTGATTTCTAGTAAATTTGCGCGGATGAGGCGAGAATTTACCGCGATAGACATAAAAGATATCGCAAACGCCGGCATCAAAAGATGCGAAAGCCCGCCGGCGCCAAAAGGCGGTAAAATTTTAAGATGCACGGAAAATAGCAAAATCAACAAAAATCCTAACCAAAAATTCGGCGTACAAACGCCCAAAAACGAAACAAACCTCACGGCATAGTCGATAAATTTATCCTTATAAATGGCTGAAAGTATGCCCATCGGAACGGAAAAAACAAGCGTGAAAAATAGCCCTAGCGCGGCTAGCTTTAGCGTGGCCGGAAAATAGTGCGCCATATCCTCGCTAACAGCCCTACCGGTGATGTATGATGCGCCGAAATTTAGGCTAGAGGCGTCTTTTAGCCAAACCGCATACTGCTCAAAAATCGGCTTATCTAAGTTAAGCTGCGCTCTAGCGTGAGCCAAAGCCTCGTCCGTGGGCGCGATACCCGAGGCGTTTAGATAGCTCATAGCCGCGTCCGTGCCGTTTAGCCGCAGTAGCGCAAATATCAAAACGCTAACCGCAAACATTACGGGAATAAGCAAAAGCAGGCGTTTAACGATAAATTTAAGCATATTTAGGCTCTAAATAATTTGCAAATAAGCGCGGCGCAAGAGGCAAATTTAACTCCGTACCGCGCAAAAATAGTCCCAAAAACGACTCGAAAAAAACAAAAACGAGCGAAAGACGATTGCCGTAAAGAAGCGATTTACGCATTATTTTGCAGCGTCCAGGCTCATCTTTTCAAACGGTATGCGATCTTTTAATGCATCAAATTCCACGCCTTTTACGCGCTTGTTCCAAAGCGCCTTAGTCGTCTCGTAAACGATAGGAATATACACCGCGCTCTCGTGCAGGCGCGTTAAAACGTCGCGGGTTAGATCGTGTCTTTCTTTTGCGTCCAGGCTAAGCGCGATACGTTCGATTTTCTCGTCGATTTGCGCTTTATCAGCTAGTCCTAGCTGAGCTTGATAATCAGCGTGCGCGGGCAGTCTCATCGAAGCTAAAAAAGCCTGAGGATCGTAAGGCGCGCCCCAAGTGGAGTTAAATACGGCGCCAAAATCGCCGGTTTTTTGCTTTTTGTAAAAGATAGTCGCCTCGTCGGCTTTTAAATTTAACCTAACGCCGATTTTAGAAAAATTAGCTCTTAAAACCTCTCCTATAGCCTTTTGCACGGCGTTTGAGCCGATATATACGAGCTCTATCTCAAGAGCTTTTCCGTCTTTATATCGCACTCCGTCCTTGCCCGTCGCGTAGCCTGCGGCATCTAGGATTTGATTTGCTTTTTTAACGTCGAAATTATACGCGCTAGCGTTTATGTCGGCGTTTTGAACCGAGGCGTCAAATAAAAAATCAGCCTTTTTCGCCGCGTTAAAAAATATTTTTTGAGCTATAGGCTCTTTGTTCGCGCTTAAATTTAACGCCTTTCTAACCGCTTCGTCGTTCGTAGGAAATTTAGCCGAATTTAATGCGATAACGAGAGTAAAAACCGGCTGAGAAACCGCCCAGCCAAACTCTTTTTTAAGCTCGTTAAAGCTATCTATCGGGATTTGTTCGCCGCCGTATACGAGATCGACCTCTCCCGTTTTTAATGCGATGATTTTGGTATTTGGCTCCGGTATCACGCGCGCGACTATTTTAGAAATTTTAGGTAGCTCGCCGTAGAATTTATCGTTCCTCACAAAAGTATCGCTAACGCCCCGCTCGGTGGCGACTAATCTCCATGCGCCGGTGCCTACGGGCTCTTTCACGCCGTCTTTCGTGCCGCCGTCCTTCATCGCGCTAGGAGCGATAAATCTAAACGGACGTATGAGGCTAAGCTCGCGCAGAGTCGGTTCGTAGGCGTTTTTTAAGCTTAGTTTTACTTCAAATTCTCCCGCTATCTCGCAACCTTCTATCAGCCTAGCAAGCTCTAACCACTCATGGCGCTTGCGGTTAGCTAAAACGGCGTCGAAATTTGCTTTTACCGCGGCTGCGTTAAATTTTTCGCCGTTTGAAAAAACGACGTCTCGGCGCAGTTCAAACGTATAAATTTTGCCGTCGTCGCTTACGCTCCAAGACTTGGCCAGCCAGGGCGAAATTTTGCCTCCGTTTTCAAATTTAACCAGCCCCTCGTAAACCATATCTTGCGCAAACATTTCATTTGGCGAGTATAGATGCGGATTTAGCTCGCCGACGTTTTTAGAAACGGCGAAATTTAGGGTATTATCGTTTGGATTTTGCGCAAAACAAGCTGCTAAAAAAGCTGCGGAAACGAGAAGTTTTTTTATCATTTTAAATCCTTTTTTGAAACCATAAAATTTCAATATATTACCTTTTTTGATAAAAAAGTAATACACAATACTTTTTTGTATTATCTGTTGCCATTATATAAATTTTAATATGAATTGTCAAGTAAATTTTAAGCTATAAGTCTGAATTTTAGCGGTATCGCTAGAAGTCAAGGTATGAAATTTAAAGCCGTTTTGCAGAACAAGTCGCTTTACCGACTGTATCCCTGAGTAATAAAAATCAAGGCGACTAAATTTGCCGCCTTGAATTGCTAGTCGGTTTTGTTAAAATTAAATCATAAATTTAACGCTATCCAAAAATTAAACTAAATTTTACTTATAGTTATATTTTCTCCGTTCGCGCCGATTACGATTTCATCCCCGCTTTCAAGCTCGTCGCGCAGGATCATAT
>CAUQRE010000097.1:0-5004 GCA_963520315.1 uncultured Campylobacter sp.
ACGCCAAACTCGCCCAAAGTGTGCGCGAAGCTCACTATGAGCGCGGTTAGAAGCGAGGGCTTGATGTTTGGTAGAGCGACTCTAAAAAGCGTCTCCCATTTGCCCTTGCCCAGCGAGTAGCTCGCCTCAAAAAGGCTCTTTGGCAGACTCGCAAAGCCCGCCTGAAGCGGCTGAAACATAAAAGGTAGCGAGTAAATGCAGCTAGCGATGATGAGGCCTGAAAAGTTAAACACTAGGCGCACGTCAAAGGTTTGCTCAAAAAATTTGCCCAAAAAGTTGTAAGGCGAGAGAAAAACCAGTAGGTAAAATCCAAGCACCGAAGGCGGTAGCACGAGAGGCAGCGAGATCACGGCCTCGAGCACGGGTTTAAATTTAAAACTCGCGCGGCTAAGCCAAAACGCAAGCGGCATCACGATGAAAAATAAAATCGCCGTCGAGATAAAAGCAAGCTTTAGCGAGAGGTAAAAGGGCGTAAAATCGATATTCATTTTGGCTTGCTTTGAGCGTAAATCTCGGCGTTTCGCTCGTCAAATTTGCCTGATTTCGCACCGTAAAATTCGTCGTTTTCGCTACCGTTTTTTTGTAAATTTAGCCCAAACGCCTTGGCGCTTATCGACGCTTCGTCGCCCGGTTTTAAATTTGCGGCTTCCGCGGCGCTTAGCGCTACTTCGCAAAGCTGCCCACCTACGGAGACGACGGCTACGTAGATGGCGTCGCGTTTTGAGATTTCTAAAATTTTTGCCGGCAGGCTAAATTTCTGCGAGCCTCTGTGTCTCAAAAATATCTCGCCCGGGCCGCCTTCTTGCGCTATTTTGCCGTTTTCGAGCACGAAGACTTTGGACGCGAGTTTGTAGATCTCCGCGACGTCGTGGCTAACCAAAATCGTCGTCATATCAAACTCGGCGTGCACCTTAGCAAGGTAGTCTTGCAGCTTTTCGCGCATGGCGTTATCAAGCGCCGAAAGAGGCTCGTCGAGGAGTAAAATTTCGGGCTTTCGCATGAGAGCGCGGGCTAGGGCGGCGCGCTGCTTTTGACCGCCTGAGAGCTGCGAGATGGCGGCGTTTTCTAGCGAGCTCATCTCGACTAGTTCTAGGAGTTTGCGCGCTAAATTTTGGTCGTTGTTCGCAAAAAGCAGATTTTTTATCACGTTCATATTCGGAAAAAGCGCGTAGTCTTGAAATAAAAACCCGATATTTCGGCTTTGCGGCGGAGCGAAGTTCTTACCGTCAAAAAGCGTCTGTCCGCCTGCTTTTATCGTTCCGCTATCAGGCGTTTCAAAGCCTGCGATTAGGCGCAAAAGCGTAGTTTTGCCGCTGCCGCTTTTGCCGTACAAGGCGACGAATTCGCCCTTTTTTACGTTCAAATTTACGTCTAGATCAAATTTCCCGTTTGCGCCGTTTAGGCTTTTTATGCAGTTTAGTTCTATCATGCGATGTAGAGCGAGGTTGCCTTGACGTAGGCGTAAATTTGATCGCCCGGCGCTAAATTTAGCCGCTTTAGCGATGCCGTAGAGATGATACTTTCAAACTCAAACTCGCCCGCGTTTAGATGTAGCGAGCTTGTGATCTTGCCTTTTTGGATGTCTGAAATTCGCGCTTTTATCTCGTTTGAAACAGAGCAGTTTAAAAGCGGGGAAGTAGCGACGAATACGTCCGAGCTTTTAAAGCCTAGCAAAACTTCGTCGCCGATTTTTAAATTTTGCAGATTTTCCAAAGAGAGCATTTTTAGGCTTAAATTTTCGGCGCTAAACTCAAAAACGCTAACGCCGTCATTTTGCTCTATCGCCGAAATTTTAGCCTTTATCATTTAGATGTTGTATCCGAATTTTCTAAAGATTTCCTTCGCGCGGTCGCTTCTGATGAAGTCGTAGAAAGCTTTTGCTTCAGGATTGTTTTCGCCTTGTTTTAGGATAACCATACCTTGGTCGATCGGGGTGTAAAGCGCGGGATCTATAAGGATGAAGTTTTTACCCTCTTTGTACTCGGCCATTTTTTTATCGTACATCGCAGAAGCCGCGATAAATCCTACATCGGCAGCGCTTAGAGCTTGGCTTAGAGCTTCGCCGATAGATTTTGCTAGGATGATGTTTTTCTCGACTTTATCATAGATGCCCGCTTTTTTTAGAGCTTCGATGCTAGCTTTACCGTACGGAGCGGTCTCAGGATTTGCGATCGCGATAGCTTTTAGGCCTTCTACCGCGTTTATGCCCTTAGCTAGATCGATATCTCTGATCGTAAATAGCGCAAGCGCGCCCTGAGCATATACTACGGGCTGGGTTACGGCAAATTTGGTGTCGTATAGGTCCTGTACGAATTTCATATTTGCAGCCATGAAAACGTCGGCAGGAGCGCCGTTTTTGACCTGGGTAGATAGCGCGCCGCTAGCTCCTAGCGTGACGGTTACTTTGGTATCGGGGTTTGATTTAGCAAACTCCGCTTTTAGCTCGTCAAACGCGTAAGTGACGTTTGCTGCGGCAAATACGTTGATCTCGCCCGCATTTAGATGAAAAGCCGCGAGAGCCGCGACGACTAACGAAAAAAATGTTTTTTTCATTTTTATACTCCTATTATGATTTGACTTGCTTTGATTATAGCGGTGAGCTCGTCGCCCACGCCTATGCGCATTTGCATCGCGCTTTCTTTAGTGATGATAGAGGTTATCGTCTGATGATTGCTGATTTCTAGTACGATTTCGGCGTTTACGGAGCCGATTTTAGCCTCGATAACGCGTCCTTTTAGTAAATTTGCCGCGCTTAGCTTTAGATTTTCCTCTTTTGCGAGCATTACGCTTGGAGCTTTAAAGATAAATACGACTTTTTTGCCGACCTTTAAATTTAGATTTTTTTCAGACTCGACCGTTACGCTAGCGTGCAAAATCTCGCCGTTTGAGAGTTTGGCGCTGATTTGCGAATTTACCGCGCCCGTTTTTATCTCCGTGATCTCGCAGCTTAGTTGGTTTCTAGCGCTTAGACTCATACTCATGCGCTGTAAATTTAAAATTTCGTTCGTATCGACGTTTATATTTGAACAAACTTTTTCTAAAAATATCTTTTGGCTCTCTAGCATCGCGTCGTATAGCGCGATCATCTTTTTGCCGTATGGCGTGAGCTCCGAGCCGCTATTTTTCTTGTTGCCTTCGGCTCTTGCGATTAGCGGTTCGTCCGAGCGGTTATTTAGCGCGTCCAGGCTGTCCCATGCGTTTTTGTACGAGATACCGACGTATTCGGCCGCGTTGGGTATGCGGTTGGTGTGTTCTACGGCCTTTAAAAGCTCTATATGTTTAGCCAGTACCGATACGCCGCTATCTAAAAATAGCTCTAAACTAACGTCTGCTTTCATGAAAAATCTCCCAAATTTTATAAATATAAAAAAATAATTTGCTAGGAAGTATATTTAAATATATATGAAAAATAACTTAAATAAACTTCGTAATACCGGGCATTTTGAAATTTATAAATTTAAAAGCTACATTGAGATAAAATCCTAGATTACTGCCTTTGCAGACTTGAAATTCGGAGATTCGATGAGAAAAATTTTACTCTCTTTTTTGCTCGTTTTTAGTTACGTTTTTGCCGAACAAACGCAAAAAAAGGGCGAATTTGACGACGAATTTACGCAGCCTAGCGAGATTTTCGATCCGCTTAGCGGTTATAATAGAATGATGACTGGTTTTAACGATTTTATGTATGTAAACGCCATCCATCCCGCGGTAAAAGGATACAACTACGTGGTGCCCGAAGCCGCAAGAACCGCCGCGGGAAATTTTTTTGATAACCTTTTATATCCAGTCCGCTTCGTAAATAACCTCTTGCAGCTTAAATTTAGCGAGGCGGGCGAGGAGACGCTAAGATTTTTGGCAAATACGATTATCGGATTTGGCGGGCTAACCGACGGCGCTAAATACTACAATCTGCAACGCCACGACGAGGACTTGGGTCAGACGCTAGGCTACTGGGGCGTTGGTAGCGGATTTCACGTGGTTTTGCCGTTTTTGGGGCCTTCAAATTTACGCGATATGGCAGGCATGGTCGGGGATTATTACCTAGATCCCGTCAGCTACGTAAAACCGATGCTAGATTCGTTTGCGATAAAGTCTTTTAGGCAAGGCAATCTTTTGTCTTTGCACCCAAACGCTTACGACGAGCTTAAAAAAGACGCGATCGATCTGTATCCGTTTCTACGCGACGCATACGAACAGCGCCGAAATCATTTAATAAAGGAATAAAATGAAGTTTTTAAAAATCATCCTACTTGCGCTTTTTAGCGCGGTTAGCCTCTTTGCTATTAGCGAGGAGCAGATAAAACCTACGATGCAAAAAGCGACGCAAGACGCCATCGAGGTGCTAAAAAACGCAAATTTGAGCAAAGACGAGAAAATAAGTAAAATTTTCGCCGTTTTTGACCCGTATTTCGACTACGAACAGATGTCAAAGATCGCTCTAAGCAAGCGCTACAACAACCTAAGCGCCGAGCAAAAGGTCAAATTTAACAAAGCTTTTGAAGAGAGATTAAAATCAAGCTACGTCGATAAACTTTTAAGCTACAAAAACCAAACCATAAATTTTAAAGACGTAACCAAACCAAACGAAAATCGCTACTTTCTAAACGCCGATTTAGTCGGCGAGGACGGCAAAAACTACGGCTTTACGTATAAATTTTATAACGCCAAAGAGCGCGGTTGGCTCATCTACGACGTCGAAATTTTAGGCGTTAGCATCATCCAGACCTACCGCAGTCAGTTTGACAGCCTGATGGAAAACGAGAGTTTTGAAAATTTGCTTAGCAAGCTAAACTCCGTCCAAGCTCCGCAATAAGGCGCTGATGAAGAGGATTTTTAAATTTATCGTCGACTTTCCAAAAAGCGTTATCGCGGGCGTACTAGCCGCGACGCTGGTTTTTGGATATTTTAGCGCCAAGCTCGAGGTTGATGCGTCTACCGAGACGCTGCTACTTGAAAACGATAAAGATCTGGCCGTCTTTAGAGACGTTTCTAAACGCTACGTCA
>CAUQRE010000098.1:0-4993 GCA_963520315.1 uncultured Campylobacter sp.
TAAATCGGCATATAAATCCGACCAATATCTGCGCGGACGTGTGTAAATTTTGCGCGTTTTCGGCAAATCGCAAAAACCCAAACCCATATACGATGAGTCACGAAGAGATCCTAAAAATCGTCGAAAAAAGCGTCGCTGGCGGCGCAAAAGAGATACACATCGTCTCGGCGCACAACCCTGACACATCGTGGCAGTGGTATTTGGAAATTTTTAAAAAAATCAAGGAAAAATACCCGCAAATCCACGTCAAAGCTCTAACTGCGGCTGAGGTTGATTTCCTCTCGCGAAAACACGGTCTTAGCTACGAAGAAGTGGTAGAAAAGATGCTCGAATACGGCGTGGACTCAATGCCAGGCGGCGGAGCGGAGATCTTTGACGAAGAGGTTAGGCGTAAAATCTGCAAAGGCAAGGTGAGCTCTGAAAACTGGCTCAAAATCCACCGCCTGTGGCACGAAAAAGGCAGGGAAAGTAACGCTACTATGCTGTTTGGCCACGTAGAAAGCAGGCAAAACCGCATCGATCACATGCTAAGGATTCGAGGTTTACAGGACAAAACGGGCGGATTTAATGCCTTTATCCCGCTTGTTTATCAGCGCGACAATAACTATCTAAAAGTGGAAAACTATCCAGGCTCGGCCGAAATTTTAAAAACCTTTGCTATCTCGCGTCTGGTGCTCGATAATGTCGCGCACATCAAGGCATACTGGGCGACCTCGACTATAAATTTGGCTATGGTCGCGCAGGAATTTGGCGCTGACGATCTAGACGGCACGATAGAAAAAGAGAGCATACAAAGCGCGGCTGGAGCGAAATCGGCAAGCGGTATGAGCTTGAGAAGTTTTACCGATCTCATTCAGACGTCGGGATTTGTCCCGGTCGAGCGAGATAGCTTATATAACGAACTAAAAATTTACGATAACTAAGGATGCGGAATTGGATTTTTTTAAACTCAAGCAAAACGGCACTAGCGTAAAGACGGAGTTTAGCGCGGGACTCACGACCTTTTTAACGATGATGTATATCGTGCCTGTAAACGCGATAATCATGAGCAAAACGGGTATGCCGATGGACGCACTCATCACGGCTACAGCGCTCATCACGGTGATCGCTACCGTGCTAAACGGTATATGGGCGAACACGCCGGTGGCCATGAGCGTGGGAATGGGACTGAACGCGTATTTTACCTTTGGCCTGGTGCTTGGTATGCAAATACCGTGGCAGACGGCTCTGGGCGTAGTTTTCATCTCGGGTATAATTTTCGTCGTGCTATCTTTTACGAATTTTAGAATCTGGGTTCTAAAGTCTATCCCCGATGACGTCAGGCGCTCGATAAGCGCGGGCATAGGCGCATTTATCGCCTTTGTCGGACTTCAGCAAATGGGCGTAGTCGTAAATAACGACGCGGTGCTGGTCGGACTTGGAAATTTAAAAGATCCAAACGTTATTTTGGGTTTTGTGGGGCTATTCTTCGTTATACTTTTTTGGGCATGGAAGGTTAAGGGCGCCTTCATCGTCGCGGTATTTACGACCTCGGTGATAGCTTGGGTGTTCGGTATCGCGCCCTATCCGGAAGAATTTATCTCGCTACCGGCCTCGATGTCACCGATATTTTTAGAGCTTGATATCGTTGGCGCGCTATCTTTTGCGCTGCTTCCGGTGATAGTTACATTTTTCGTAACCGATCTTTTTGACTCTATCGGCACGCTAGCTGGCGTGGGAAATAGAGCGGGAATCTTTGACGAGAGCAACCAAAAAGGCGTCGAAAAACTAGAAAAAACCCTAGAAGCCGACGCGGTAGCTACGGTAGCCGGCTCGCTAGTTGGCGTTAGTACGACGACGTCGTTTGCCGAGAGCGCTAGCGGCGTAGAAGAGGGCGGCAAGACGGGACTAACGGCGGTATTTTGCGGACTATTTTTCGTGCTTACGATTTTTATGCTGCCGCTTTTTAAAGCCATCCCCTCAAACGCGATATATCCGATACTCGTGATGGTGGGCGTGCTGATGTTTAGCGAGCTTGGAAATATAAATTTTAAAGATCCTGCTATAGCCGTATCGACGTTTTTGATAGTTATTTTGATGCCGCTTACATACTCGATCACGACTGGGCTTTCGTTTGGATTTATGGCGTATTTGCTGGTTCGTATCATGAGACGCGAGTGGGAGTACGTAAATATCGGAGTTGTCGTGCTTGCGCTCATTAGTTTCATAGTATTTTTAGTACACTGAGGAGAAAACATGCTAAAGTATCCGTTTGAGGAATTTCATAAAGACGTAAAAATAATGGCGCGAGATATCAAAGAAAACTTCGAGCCCGAAGTGATTTTGGCGGTTGCCCGCGGCGGTCTTACTTTGGGGCATTTTTTAGCGAGCCTGTTAAATAACCGTAATCTTTTTACGCTAAACTCAATCCACTACGAAGAGACTAAAAAGCTTGATACTATCGACATCTTTAACGTCCCGGATCTATCTAAATTTAATAAAATCTTGATAGTAGACGATATGATAGATACGGGCGAGAGCATGATAGCTATCAAACAAGAGCTTTTTAAACGCTTCCCGCATATTAAGCTAAAGATCGCGACTATCTTTTATAAGCAAAAAGCGCTTTTGTTGCCCGACTTTACGGTAAGAGAGGCGCACGAGTGGATAGAGTTTTTCTGGGAAGAGCAAATTTAAGCCTTAAATTTAGTATGCTACGCTCGGAAACGTTTTTACTTTTTATCATCTGCCTTATTGATTTTTGCTTTTTGTCGTATGCGATTAGCACGCTTAGCATTAGCTACTACGAGGCGGATGCGTTTTATAACTCGTCTAAAATTTCAGCTGTTTTAGCTAGATTTTCGGTCGAGATTTTTGGGCAAAATGACTATGCTTTGCGGCTTCCTTTCATTATTTGCCACATTTTTAGCGTCGCGTTGCTCTACAAGGTCTCAAAGCAAATTTTAAAACGCAAATTTGACCGAGTGGTAGGCGCGGTCGTGTTTATATTGCTTCCTGCGACGATGGCGTCGGCGATCCTAGTAAACGACGCCGGCGTCATAATCGCGCTTTCGCTTTTAAGCATTTATCTTTATCAGCTACGCAAAATGCTAGCTTTTTACGCGCTTTTATGCGTGCTACCTTTTGTTAGCGGCGCATTTTTGGTTTATTTTTCGGCGATTTTTATTTTCGGCGTTTATAGGCGCGACGCTAAGATGGCGTGGACCTCGGCGCTACTTTTCGCGCTTTGTTTTTATCTTTACGGATTTAACTCCGGCGGCAAGCCTAGCGGGCATTTGCTTGATACCGTAAGCATCTTTGCCGCCGCATTTTCGCCTTTTATTTTCATTTATTTCGTATATGCTATGTATAGAATTTGGATAAAAGAGACTAAAAATTTACTCTGGTTCGTTTGTATAACGGCGTTTTTATTTTGCTTGTTTTTATCGATCAGGCAGCGTTTGGAACTCGAAAAATACCTGCCTTTTTGCGGTATTTCGGGTCCGATTTTGGTTCGGGTATTTTTTTTTTCGTACCGCGTTAGGCTGACGATGTTTAGACGAGGATATAAAATTTTAGCCTCTTTTGCGGCGACTTCTTTGCTCGCCGGATTTTTGTTCGTACTTTTTAACGAGACGCTTTACGGCGTATTAAAAGATCCGACTAAGCATTTTGTTTATAGATATCACGTGGCAAAAGAGCTTTCAAAAGAGCTAAAAGATAGGGGCGTAGAAAAAATTTTTACGGATGATAAAAAGCTTGCTTTGAGACTTAAATTTTACGGCATAAACACGAGCGAGGATGCAGATCTACGCCTACTAAATTTGAGCTTGAGTGATAATTACGATAATATTGCCGTTAACAAATTCGGCAAAAAGATTGCAAGATTTAAGTTAAAAGAAAGATAATTAGGGAAAAATGAATGAAAAAGGCCTTTACGATTTTAGAACTTGTCGTGGTAATAGTAGTAGTAGGAATAATAGCCGTTATGGCGCTACCGAGAGTAAACGACGATCACATCGCCGAAGCTGCCGACCAAGTGATGTCTCATATACGATATACCCAGCATCTAGCGATGCAAGATAATAAATTTGATCCTACTGACACCAACTGGTTTAAAAAGAGGTGGAGTATAGGTTTTACCAAAGCTTCATTTTGCGACGGCTCGAGCGAATGGAGATATAGCGTTTATAATGATATAAGCGCTACCGGAAATTTAAATTCGGAAGATGAGGTAGCAAGAGACCCGTTGGAGCCGAATAAATTTATGAGCTCCGGATGGAGCGGTATTTAAAAAGCTAGTTGCAAAAAGGCCAGTATGAGATATAATTTGGCAAAAAAATTCGGTATAACTAATGTGCAGTTGCGCGGCGTATGCGGAGACAGCAACTTGCAAACTATTTCTTTTGATGAATTTGGAAGGCCTATGCAGGGGGTAAGCACGACCGGCGGCGGTGCGACTAGAGGTTATGACAGGCTGGTTCATAATGGACAAAATTGTCAAATAATTTTAAGTACAGCTAAAAAGACGGCTATTATAACAGTGACACCGGAAACCGGATTTACGCAGGTTTCGTACTCTAGTATCACTCCATCAAAAGATCAGGCTCAAGTCCGTGGAGAAAAAAATTCTACGATACCTAAAAAATAAAAGGATTGATTTAGATTTAAGTAGTTCTTCTTTAAAGAAAACATA
Source organism: uncultured Campylobacter sp. (assembly GCA_963520315.1). Taxonomy (GTDB): domain Bacteria; phylum Campylobacterota; class Campylobacteria; order Campylobacterales; family Campylobacteraceae; genus Campylobacter_A. The sequence continues at coordinate 4,676 of CAUQRE010000098.1, forward strand.
TTTAGTTCGTGGGGTATTTCTTGGAACGTATCATTCAAATTTTAATACCACCCAAAAATCTTTTTCTAATTTTTTTAAATTCGCAATATTATCTAAGCTACTTTTAAGCATCCTACTTGTATAATTCCAGCTCACGAATTGAGAAACCACCTTTAACTTTCACGTTAATAAAGCCTTTTCTTTTAATATCGTAAGTTTAATTTTAGCTAAATAAACTATTCTCTAATTTTTGAGAATGTTTGATTTATTTTTTAAAATTATGTTTTTTTAAATTAACACTGTTAAACTAATTAGTCAATCTTTGAAATCTAAACAAGT
>CAUQRE010000099.1:0-4986 GCA_963520315.1 uncultured Campylobacter sp.
TAATTTAGCACGTTGTCGTCCACTTCGCCGTAAGGATAGCCGAAGTTATTTAGCGGAAATTCCGCAGGTTTTGGCGATAGGACGAAGTCGCGCGCGTCGTTGAAGCCGATCCAGCACATCTCCCAGTTGCCGAACAAAAACTCGCGGACTTTGGCGAGCTTACTATCGTCGTTGCTTAGCTTCTCGCCAAGGCGCACCTTTGCAACGTCTGCGGGATCGACCGGGATCCAGCCGTAGCCTTTTAGATAAAATTCCGCCCTACAGTGCTGACCGCCAGAGATCGCCGCGAGGCCCTTTTCATCGGCCTTTCCCATCTCGTTTGAAAATCTGCTCTGTCCTACTCTGATGCCAAAAATCTCGCGCGCAGGGATACCCACGGCTCTGCAAAGCCCCACGAATACCGAGTTTATGTCGGTGCATTTGCCCACGAGTTTGCCGCTTTCAAGGATCGCCTTTACGTCGCCCGTGCCGCAGCCTAGGATGCTATTATCGCGCTGCATGGTATTTGCCACCCACGTGTAGATCGCTTTCGCGCGCTCTAGATCGCCTTTTATACCTTTAGTGATCTCCTCTGCTTTTTGCTTTACGATGCCGTCGTTTGGGATATGTTGGGTCGGTTTTAGAAAATGCTCAATCTCGGCACTTAGCTTTTCTTTCGGGTTAAATTCAACCTTGCTAAAATCTGTGTTTCGCTCGAAGGTCTCCACCCTAAATTTAACGCTAAGCGTCGGCTTTGCCACCTCGGAGTAGTCCACGTAAAGCGTCGGGATTGCGTCGTAGTTTACAGACGGATTAGCGAAATTGCCGTCAAATTTGACGTCGCTCACGCTTTGATACTCCCTGATGAACGGCAGCGGTATCCACAGCCTGGTTTTCTTGCCAGCCTCTAAAATTTCGTGATTTAGAGTTACGTCAAAAACCCTCTTGTTGCCCACGGCCTTGTTCCCTCCAAAAACGGTGCTCGGAGTTGCCATAACGGCGCCTAAAATCGCAGTGTTTCTTAAAAAATCGCGTCTTTGCATGAAATGCCTTGTATAAATAATAGTTGCCCCGCAACTCTTGGGCGATATTTTACTAAGAAAGGCTAAATTTGGCTTTAAACAGCGATATTTTCGCGAGTCGTTTGGGCGTAGTCAAATTTGGATAGTTTTTTAAATTTTACAGGCCGAAACTTGCACCTTTAAGACGCTAAATTTGGGTTACGAATTGGATTTATTTGTGTGAAGTTTTAAATGTTGGTATTTTCAGGGTGCGGGTCTCGGCGGATAAAATTTGCAAATTTGACTTCAAATTTGAGCGTAAAACGATAAGGCGAAGTATTTTGAGATGGATTTGAATGTTGTGCGGAAATTTTCGTCCCAAGGCTAGACAGATAGTCTGCCGCAGGGCGAAAATTTCAAACTCATTCAAAGGCGCTCAAAAGACAAGCCGTTATTTAAACGCGACAAACGTCGCAAAATTCCCCCATCTAAAAATACATTCAACGCTCTTAAACCCCGCGCTAAGCGCCAAATTTCTATTTTCGGCTTCGGTGTACGGTATGAGCACGTTTTCTAGCGCCTCGCGTTTTTGCGCGATTTCGTAGCGAGAGTAGCCTTGTTCTAGCTTGTATTTTTCGTAGATTTCGATCATATTTTTGCTTAGAGTCTTGTCTTCAAAAATGAGCTTCTCGCTAAAAACAAACACGCCGCCGTCATTTAGCGCGCGGTAAATTTTAGCTACGAAATCCTGGCGCCTGGGCGGGCGGATAAACTGCAGCGTATAGTTCATCAAAATGGCATCCTGCGCGTCAAATTCGCACTCTAAAATGTCCGCTAGCTCAAGCTCGATCTTAGCGCCGTACGCCTCTATCTTAGCGCGCGCGTTTTGCAGCATGGCAGGCGCGTTATCCACGCCTTTTAGCGCGAGATCGCTTCTTTTACGCCAAAGGGCTAGCAGCGTCGAGGCCGTCGAGCAGCCGAGGTCTATCGCGCTTGCGCCTTGCGGTAAAATTTGCGCTAAAAAATCGGCGATCAGCTTTTGCGAAGCCGCGTAATACGGCACCGAGCGCCCGATCATATCGTCAAACACCGACGCCACGCTCGCGTCAAATTCAAACTGCTTTTTTATCGGCTCTTTAAAGATTTCGTCCTTCACGGCTCGCTCCTTTTAGCATTTTCGCCGGCGATATAAAGGTCGCATACGCCGACGAACTCCATCGCCTGCTTGATGTCGATGTAAATTTGACGCTTTAGCTCCTCTAGGCTTGCAAATTTACGGTTATCGCGTAGCCGCTTGATAAAGCAAACCGCGACGTTGCCGGCATCTGCGATATTTTTATTTAGCACGTGCGTCTCGACGCTAAAGTTGCCGTCCGTGCTCACGCGGTTGCCGATAAAAGTAACCGAGCCGTAGGTCTTGTAGCCGATGCGAGTCCTCGTCGCATATACGCCCTCGCGCGGCAAAAGGTAGCTTTTGACGTCTAAATTTAGCGTAGGGACTAGCTCGCGCGAGCCGATGCCTTGCCCCTTTATCACGCGACCTTCGATCGAGTATTCGCGGCCTAGCAGGCGGTTTGCCTTGTAGATCTCGCCCTGCTTGATATACTCGCGTATAGCCGAGCTGTGCACGCCCATGCCCTCGAAGCAAACCTCGTCCACGATCTCTACCTCGCCGTCAAAAATACGCCGCAAATCGTGCTTGTCCCACGCTCTGCCGCGACCGAATCTAAAATCAAATCCGACGACGATTTTTTGCAGGTTTTTAAAATCCCGCTTCAAAAGCGCGATAAACTCGTCGCCGCTAAGCCCTTTTATCTCGTTAAAATCATACAAAAAACACGGGTAGCGAGAGTATTCGGCGCGCTTTAGGCCGGGCGTTATGTTGGCCTTGTTTTTATCGATCACGACCAGCCCGCCGTAAACGCCCAGGCGCTTTAAAAGCTCCTTGTGGCCGCGATGCACCCCGTCAAAGTGCCCGATCGCCACGGCCGTGATATTATCTTTTGTTAAAAGCGTAGAAAAATTCGGCATTTCCTTCCTTTCCTTTTACCTCGCATTCAAGCGTTTGGCGTATTATCCAGCCTAAATTTGCCGCCGCAAGCTCAAATTTCGCCCTCGCCTCGCGCACGGCTTTTGCGTCCGTTACGACGCCTTTTTTATTTCGTTTAGCGCTCCTGCCGACCTCAAACTGCGGCTTAAAAAGCAGGATAATGTCGCAGTTTTGGCCCGCTAGCGCGTCGATAGAGGGCAAAATTTCTTTAAGCGAGATGAAGCTCACGTCGCAGGTGATGAGATCAAATTTTCTCAAGGCGTTTTTTGGGGTGCTGGAGTCAGGCTCGGCGTCTTTGGCTTTCGGCGCTAAATCTATGCCTGCCGAATTTGCCTCGTCCATCTTAGCGCCAATCTGCATTAAATTTGAGGGCGCAAGAGCGTCTTTGCTCGGCTCGCCTAAAAATCCGTCTTGCTGGGCAAAATTTGATTTGCCGGGATTAAAATTCGGCTCGATTCGGGTTTTCAAATTTTGCTCTGAGGCGTCAAATTTACCCTCTTTGGCCGAGCTTTGACGCCCCGCTGCAAACTCGCGCACGTCGGTATTTTCAGCCACTATCACGCGCGAATCGGCACGCAGGCTTTTATCTAGCTGAGAGCTACCGACATCAAGAGCGGTAACGCTTTTTATGCCGTTTTGCAGCAAAATTTGCACGAAACCGCCCGTGCTCGATCCGACGTCGAGGGCGTTTTTGTCTTTGACTTCTAGCGGATAGGCCGCCAAAAAGCTTTTTAGCTTTAGCGCGCCGCGTCCGACGTAGATTTCGCCGACGAGCTCGATTTTTGCGCCGTTTGCGTTTAAATTTCGCTCGCCGTTACGAACTTTTTCGCACGCAGCCCCTAATGCGTCCGCTAAATTTACGCCATGCAAATTTTTAGTTTCCGCTGTTGCGCTCTTTTTGGCGCCGTCGTTTTTGCCGTCATTTAAATTTACGCTTACCGTACCGTCTAAATTTAGTCCGCCTAAGCCGTCAAATTTTTCAAATTCGCCAACCTCAAAGCTGGGTTTAGAGCAAATTTTGCCGTTTAACAAAATTTTGCCGCTTTTTATGAGCTCGGCGGCTTTGTTTCGGCTGATGTTTAGGCGACTCGCGACAAATAGATCAAATCTCAATCATCCGCCTTAGCTCGTCTTCGGTTATCGCCGCGACGCCTAGCTCGCGCGCTTTATCTAGTTTGCTGCCCGCCTCATCGCCATAAAGCACGAAGTCGGTTTTTTTACTCACCGAGCCGCTTACTTTCGCGCCGTTTGCTTCCAAAACCCTTTTAAATTCATCCCTGCTCTTGCTAAGCGTGCCAGTTATCACGAACGTTTTGCCGCTTATCGCGCTTTGCTTCGTCTCGTAAATTTGCGCTTGCGGGCTAACGAAACGCAAAATTTCGTCCAAATTTTGCCTATTTACCTGCATAAACTCCGCGTAACTCTCCGCCATCGCCTCGCCGAACCCCTCTATCGCGGCGACTTCGCCGTAACTTAGCTCACGCCAGTTTTGCGGATAAATTTGCGCTATCTTTTTGGCCGCTACCTCTCCGATATGCTCGATGCCAAGGCTTGCTATAAAGCTGTGTAGAGCCGGCGTGCGGCTAGCCTCGATGGCGCCGAGCAAATTTGCGATCTTTTTATCTTTAAAGCCCTCTAGTCGCGCTAAATCCTGCGCCGTAAGCTCGTAAATGTCGGCGATTTTGGCGACCAAACCCGCTTCAAAAAGCTGATTTACGATCGCCTCGCCAAGACCGTCGATATTTAGGCACTTTTTGCTCGCAAAATGTATGAGAGAATTTATGACACGAGCCTTGCACTCGAGATTTTGACACTTGATAAAAACGCCCTCGTCAAGCAGCATCGACCCGCACATGGGACACTCGCGAGGCCGCTCAATAGGCGTCTGCGAGCCGTCTCTGCGCTGTTTAAAAACGCCCGTGATCTTTGGTATCACGTCGCCCGAGCGGATAATGC
>CAUQRE010000100.1:0-4985 GCA_963520315.1 uncultured Campylobacter sp.
GACGTGGGCGGCTCGCTAGAAGCCATCAAGGCAAGCCTAGAAAAACTTCGCAACGACGAGATAAAAGTAAATATCATACATTCAGGCGTGGGCGGCATTACCCAAAGCGACGTGGAGTTAGCCAGAGCGAGCGAAAACTCCGTAATTTTAGGCTTTAACATAAGACCAACGGGCGAAGTGAAAGAAAAAGCCAAAGAAAGCGGCGTCGAAATCAAAACCTACAACGTCATCTATAACCTGATCGACGACGTCAAGGCGATCCTAAGCGGTCTAATGTCGCCTGTCATCCACGATGAGCAGCTCGGCCAAGCGCAAGTACGCCAAGTCATTAACGTCCCTAAAGTGGGCGCGATCGCAGGCTGCATGGTGACCGAAGGCACGATAAACCGCGGCGCGAAAATCCGTCTAATCAGAAACGGCGTGGTTGTACACGAGGGCACGGTAAGCTCGCTAAAACGCTTCAAAGACGACGTTCGCGAAGTCGCGCGCGGCTTTGAGTGCGGCGTGGGCATCGACGGATACAACGACATCAGAGAGGGCGACTACATCGAGAGCTTTAAAGAAGTAGAGGAGCAAGCCAGCCTATGAACCCCTCGGAGATAAAACGCCTGCGCACGCAAAGCGTGTTAAAAGAGCTACTACCCGAAGCTCTATCTACGCTTGAGGACGAGCTTTTGCGCGGACTTTGCGTAACCGACGTCGAGTGCAAAAAGGGTAGATACGACGCGTTCGTTTATCTAGATAAAATGATGTTCGACGAGCGCGAGCAGGCATATATACTAGACCGCCTAAAGCGCGTATCAAAGCACCTGCAAAACCACTGTATGGCGGCCGAGGGCTGGTATAGAGCGCCTAATTTTCACTTTAAATTCGACGATAGGCTCGAATACCAAAACCACATGGACGATTTGTTTGAAAAAATCTCAGAGGATCTAAAGAAAAATGCAAAATCTTGAAAATCTGATCTCGCAGTGCGGCGTGCAACTCTACGATGTCGAGGTCGCGAACGAAAACGGCAGAGCCATTTATAGGATCTACATCGCAAAGCCCGGCGGCGTAAATTTGGACGACTGCGAAAAGGTCTCGCGCCTACTCTCGCCGATATTTGACGTCAAGCCGCCTCTTAGCGGGGACTACGTGCTAGAGGTTAGCTCGCCCGGACTTGAGCGAAAGCTAGAAAAACCAAGCCATTTTATCTCAAGCGTCGGAGAACTAGCCAAAATCTCAGCTGAAGTAGACGGCGAAAATAAAAAGCTAAAAGGCAAAATTTTATCCGCCGACGACGATGAGATCTCGCTTGAGAGCGAAGGTCAAATTTTAAAAATAAAAATCGCGAATATAAAAAAGGCAAAAACCTATATCGAGTGGTAAGCCGCAAATTTAAAGGCTCGAATTTAAGCTAAATATCCCGTCAAATTTCGGTTAAATTTTACAAATTTGAGTGCTTTAAATTTATATCGCGAAGCTTAAACGCCTCACAGTCAAATTTCACAAATTTAACCTCAAATTTACAAAACGCCTCCGCATAAATTTAAATTTTTCCAAAAAGCACAAAAATGGGCGGCGTAAATTTTACCGATTCTGCCCGCATACTCCCCAAAGCGCGCAGCGTAAATTTAATACCCGACTAGCAAAACATAAGCTAACTTTGGCTATAATCCCTAAATTTTTTAAAAGTAGGAACTATGAGCTTTTTAGATTTTTTTTCCAAAACAAGAAAGCAACAATCCGCTCCTAGCGAGGCTCCGGCGCACTGGGTCAAATGCGACAGCTGTCACTCGCTGATGTATTACAAAGAGGTTGAGGCAAATTTTAACGTCTGTCCAAAGTGCGGTTTTCACATGAGATTAGCCGCCGACAAGAGGATAGCGATGATCTGCGACGAAGGTAGTTTCGTCGAGCTTGACACCAAGCTAAAGCCCGTCGATCCGATTAAATTCGTCGATAAAAAATCCTATAAAAAACGCATAAGCGAAAACGAGGAAAAGACGGGCAGAAGCTCGGCCGTGATCTGCGGCGAGGCCAAGATAGACGGTATGAACGTGCAGCTGGCGGTTTTTGATTTTAGCTTTATGGGCGGGTCTTTAGGCTCGGTCGAGGGCGAAAAGATTGTACGCGCCGCAAAAAGATCGCTCGATAAAAAGCAGCCTCTCATCATCGTTTCGGCTTCGGGCGGAGCAAGGATGCAGGAGAGTACGTTTTCGCTGATGCAGATGTCAAAGACTTCCGCCGCGCTAAAGCTGCTTGACGAGGCCAAAGTGCCCTATATATCGGTCTTAACCGATCCTACGATGGGCGGCGTGAGCGCGTCTTTTGCGTGGCTGGGCGACGTCATCATCGCAGAGCCCGGCGCTCTCATAGGATTTGCCGGACAGCGCGTTATCAAGCAAACCATCGGAGCCGATCTGCCTGAGGGCTTTCAAAGATCGGAATTTTTGCTAGAGCACGGACTCATCGACGCCATAGTCGAGCGCAAAGAGCATAAGCAGTTTTTAAGCGATATGATAAGGCTACTCTCAAACAACCCGGCCTACGCCGCCAAGCAGTCGAGCGCTCAAAATTCGGACGACGAGGAATAAATTTGGAAATTTCCGTGTTTTGCATCCAAAAGTCAAAACGTGAAAATTTTGAAAACGAGATCAAAGAGTACGCGAAGATGTCGTCGAAATTTGCCAAAATTTCAGACGTCGTTATATTTAACGACAAGATCGCCAAAGCCCAAAGCAAGGGGCGAGACGAAGCGCTAAAAGCTTACGACGAGGTTTATGAGCCGAATTTAAACGGCTTTTGCGTGGCGCTTGACGAAGCGGGTCGCGAATTTAACAGCGAGGAGTTTGCCAAACTCATCTCGAACAAGGCTCAAATTTCATTTTTTATCGGCGGAGCTTACGGGCTGAGCCAAAATTTTAAACAAAAAACCGACGCCATCGTTAGCCTCAGCCGCATGACGATGGCGCACAAGATCGCCAAACTTATGCTTCACGAGCAGATTTTCAGAGCTCTTTGCATAAACGCGAACCACCCATATCACAAGTAAAGGAACAAAATGCGCAAAAGCGACTTGGAGCAGTTTAAGACACTTTTACTGGAGCGAAAAGCACAGATAACTAAAAACATTTTTGACTCGTCAAACGAGATGGCAGGACTACGCCAAAGCGGCGTCAGCGACGAGTTTGATATCGCCTCCGTAAACGCCGATCAGCTCATAGAGCAATCAATCAGCACTCAACAAAGACAAGAACTAGCCGAGATCGACGTCTCGCTGCGAAAGATCGCCGACAAAACCTACGGCATCTGCGAGATGTGCGAGGAGGAGATCGGCCTGGCGCGTCTGCGCGTCAAGCCGCACGCAAGATACTGCATCACCTGCCGCGAGATAGTGGAAAAAACCGCAAAATAGGGGTACGCCATGCAAATCAAACGTTTTATAGCTTGCGCCTTGCTTTACCTGGTCGTAGTCGGCGCGATCGTTTATCTTTTTGAGGGCGGCTCTTACGAGCTTCATCTTAAATTTGCCCTTTTTGGCAGTGGCACCGAGTATGCGTCAAATTTACCCGTCGCCGTGTGGATGATACTGCCGCCTGCTATTTTGACGATATTTTGCGTGCTCCACATGGCCTATCACGGGTTTAAATTTTACGCCTTTAAACGCAAAATTTCGCACGATGAGAAATTTTACAGAGAGCTAGGCAAGGAAATTTTACTCGGTCTTGATACGAACAAAGACTTCAAAACAAACTTTTATAAAATCCCATCCCAGATAGCTAGGATCCTCTCGCCGTGGGATAGATACAAGGACGCAAATATCGAGGGAGAGGAGCTACAAAACGCCTTAGATATAATGCGCGCGGTCAAAAACGGCGAAGTCGCCGACCTAAAGAAATTTAAGCTACCTAAGGACAATCCGCTCTTTATCAAAAACGAGCTAAACAAAATAGCAAATTTGGACGGATACTATCTAGAAACGCTTAAAAAACCTATGGGCGATCAGGGCGAAATAGTCCGCAAAGCAAGGCAAAAGCTAATAAATTTAGGCTCGCTCGCCGATATCAAAAAATTTGCTCCAGATCTGGACGAAAAAGAGATCATGACTCTTATCGCCCGCTTTGCCAAAGACGAGATAAATTTGAGCAACGACGAGATTTTGGAGCTGTTAAATTCAGATAAAATTTCAAAAGATAGCTTTGGTATTAGCGCCGCGACGCTAAAAAGCAAAATCGCTCCGGACGCCGTCATCGGCATATTCGAGCGCCTCAAAAACGAACGCCAAGAGGCGCAGGAAGCATACGTCTATCTGCTGTTTGAGTTTGAGATGCTCGAGCGCGCGCAGGAGGTTTTGGCAGGCCTTGAAGCAGGCGAATATCAAAATTTCCGCACCTTGCTATATCTCAGACAAAACGGCAAAAACGTCCCGACCGATCTATTTTTCAAGCACGCCCATTGCTGATAGATTTTTCAAAAAAGCCGCTTTTTCTAGCTCCGCTAGCGGGCTTTTCGGATCTGCCGCTTAGAAGCGTGGTCAAGCAGTTTGGCTGCGACGTGACCGTAAGCGAGATGATAAGCGCAAACGCCCTAGTTTACGAGGGCAGTAAAACGCTTGAAATGCTCAAAAAATCACCTCTTGAAACGCCCTATATCGTGCAGATCGCGGGCAGCGACGCGGACATCGTCAAAAAAGCGGTGGAAATTTTAAACGGTATCGAGGGCATCGACGGCATCGATCTAAACTGCGGCTGCCCCGTGCCAAAGGTCGTCAAACAGTCTGCGGGCTCTGCTCTGCTAAAAGATATCTCAAATCTAAAACGCATCGTAGAAACTATCAAAAAAACCTCAAATAAGCAAATGACTAGCGTCAAACTGCGCCTAGGCTTTGATGAAAAAATACCCGAAATTTTAGCCCTCGCCGCGCAGGACGCCGGAGCTGACTACATCGCATTTCACGGACGCACGAGAGCGGGCGGCTACACGGCTGCGGTAGACTACGC
>CAUQRE010000101.1:0-4955 GCA_963520315.1 uncultured Campylobacter sp.
CGCTCCCCACCCCCTTTAATCCCCTCCCCCTACGACGCTTTTAAGGTGGCGACACTGCTTTGCTAGCGCAAAGCGTCGCAAGTTTAAATTTAGCATTTTTGCGGTGCGGGTCTCGGCGACTCAAAGTTACAAATTTGGCTTCAAATTTGAACGCAACAACGATAAGGCGAAGTATTTTTGTTCTAGACGAGGCGGATTTAAATTTTACGACGGGAGCTACCTCGTCGGTAGTGACCGAGTAAAATTTAAATCCAACGACGTATAGGGCAAAAAGACAAGCCGAAGAAAGCAAATTTAGCTAGATTTTGTGCCGTTATTTCCCGGGCTTAGTTAGCTCATAGGCGAAATTTATCTCCTTGCTCTCGTTTGGTTTAAGCGCAAATTTCCACGTCACCTTGCCCTCTTTATCCAGTTCGCTCTCTTTGGGATCGTTTTTCATGCTTACGCTTACGCTCTCATGCGCGCTAACTGGCGCTCGCTCCTGTAAGACCACGTCCCATGCGAGTTTAGAGCCGTTTTTTACGGTAAATTTATAGCCCTGCGAGATTTTATTTTTCGAGCCGAAAAACGACTCTTTCGTAAATTCGCCGTTATTTTCCTTTTTTACGGCCAAAAGCTCGTTTTTGCCGAAAAACTCCTCGGCCTCCTCGCCCGCAGCGTAGCCTACGTATTTTTTGCCGATATTTACGTCGCCGATTTTAAACTCCGCGTCCGAGCTCTCTACGCTTCGTTCAGGCTTAAATTTAGCTCTAACATATGCGTTTGCTCCGCCGTATCCGTCGATAACTAGGTCAAATTTCGCGTCAAGGCTTTGCTTGTCGTAGCTAAAGCTCTTTTCCTCGCCCGCCTTTAGACTTACGTTATCGATGCGCCAAGTATTCGCAAGCTCGTTTTGGACGTTGCTAGCCTCCGTATCTTTAGCGTAATTACGGGATACTTGCTTTGCCTTTTTCATCGGCGTAACTACGGCTCTATCGTAGGCCTCCAACGCTGCCGGAGCCGCTGCTAGCAGGGGCTCTGCCTTGCCCTCGTACCACGGATAAAAAGGCTCTGGCGTCAAATTTGACGAGTAGTAAAACGGATAAAGCGCGATCGTGAGATTTGATAAATCCGTATCGAGAGGATTTTTTAGGGTCAAATTTTGCGAGATTTCGACCTTGCCTTTTTCGACATGGGCGGAAATTTTATTTTTTAAATTTACGCTAACGCCCACGGGATAGGAGATTTTGACCTGTTTTGGATCGCATTCGAATTTAAGGTCCAGCTTTTGAAAATTTACGACCTCTCTTTCTAGTTCTTGCATTTTTAGATTCGCGTCGTTAAGCAGCTTTTTAGCCTGCGAGGCTTCGGCTAGCGCTTTTAGCGTTATATCGTAAAATTTATCCGCATCGGCGCTCAAATTCTCGACGCTTTGCTCTTTAAAAGCCGAGAAATTATTTAAAAATTTGTTTTTCGCGTTTAGCGCGCCTACTTTGTTTCCCAGCTCCTCAAACTCGTTTTGAGCTTTTTTAAATTTATCGTATCTTTCGTCTTCTAACGGTTTTGGTTCGTTTAAATTTAGACTGATTAGCTCGCACGACGCGCTCACGCCGATATCCTCAAGCGCTACGAACTCGGGCAAATTTAGGCTAAATTCGCTTTTTTGATCGACGAAGCTTTGATGGATGAAGGACTTGTTTTTGTAGATTTCCAGTAGATTGCTCTGCGCGCTAGCCAGCGCGGCAAGCGTCGAGATCAGGGCTATTTTTTTCATTTTTTTCCTTTGGATAAATTTGAAAAATTATAGCCCAAAACGTTAAATTTAAATCTAGCTCAACAAAATAACGGCAAAAATCGCTAAAACTAAAATTTGCAGTCCGATAAAAGGCACGACGCCTTTGTAGATATCAGAAGTCTTAATCTCTGCAGGCGCCACGCCTTTTAGATAAAAGAGGCTAAAACCAAACGGCGGCGTGAGGAACGAAGTCTGCAAATTCATCGCGATAACGATAGCAAAATATAGCGGATTTATGCCTAAATTTACCGCAATCGGCGCTAAAATCGGCAGCACGATATACGAAATCTCGACGAAGTCTATAAAAAACCCTAGCGCAAAAATCGTAATCATCGATAAGACGATAAAGCCCCATTTTTCGCCCGGTAAATTTGACATCACTTCCTCGACTATCTCGTCGCCGCCGGTGTAGCTAAACACCATCGAAAACGCCGTCGCGCCGATAAGGATAGTAAAGACGACGGCCGTGGTTTTAACGCTCTCTTCAAGCGCTTCTTTTAGCATTTTAAACGAAAAAGTTTTATAAAAAACCGAAAGCAAGATCGCGCCCACGCAACCAAACGCCGAGCTCTCCGTCGGCGTAGCGATGCCTTCAAATATCGAGCCGAGCACCAGCACGACGAGCACCAACGGCGGCAAAATAGCAAGGATAGCATTTAAAATTTGCTTTGATTTAGGCATATCGCTCTCTACTACGACGGGCGGCGCGTAGTCTTTTTTGACGTAAGAGACGATTAGGATATAAGCTATATAAGCACCCACGAGCGCAAGACCCGGATATATCGCCTCGCGGAAAAGATCGCCGACTGGCACGGTAAAGACGTCGCCTAGGATAATCAAAACGATAGAAGGCGGGATGATCTGTCCAAGGGTGCCCGAAGCACAGATAGTGCCGCAGCCTAGAGCTTTGTTGTAGTTGTACTTTAGCATCACGGGCAAACTCATAACGCCCATAGCTACGACGCTAGCGCCCACGACGCCCGTAGATGCGGCTAGTAGCGCGCCAACTAGCACGGTGCTAATCGCCACGCCGCCGCGAATCTCGCCGAATAAAAACGCCATACTCTCAAGCAATCTCTCAGCTAGCTTGGTCTTTTGTAAAATAATTCCCATAAAAACGAAAAGCGGCACGGCGATGAGGATTTTATTTTCCATTATCGAGTAGATGCGGTAAGGCATAAAGTTAAAGGTCTCTTTAAATATCTCAAGCCCGCCCATAAAACCGTTGCCGTCGCCAAAGCTCTCAACCATACCGCCGATAAGTCCGAAAATAACGGCTATCGCGCCAAAGGTAAATGCGACGCTAAAGCCGATAGCAAGCATAAAAAGCGCGGCTAAAAACATTACTATGCCGGTCATTTTCCCTCTCCTTGTTGCGCGGTTTTGCTTAAATTTGCGTCAAATTTGCCCGCCTCGCTTAAATTTGAGCGAGCGTCCAGATAGACGTTTAGCCACTTTATAAAGTATCCGACGCTAAAAAATATAAGCAGCCAAAAGCTAAACGGTATAAAGGCCTTGATAACCCAGCGATGCGGCAAACCGCCCGGATCTGCGCTACCCTCGCCGCTCTCGTACGCCTCCACGACGTAGTCCCAGCTCAGCCACGCGACCAAAAGCGCAAGCGGTAGGATAAAAAGGATGACGCCCGCCATATTTATGAGCGCTCTTTTTTTTACGCTCATCTTTTCGTAAAATATATCCACTCGCACGTGAGCGTCGTCTTTTAGCGCGTAGCTCATGCCAAGCAGGATGATGACGCTAAAAAAGTGCCACTCAAGCTCTTGCAGGCCTACGTTGCCGTATTTGAAAAAATATCTCGCCGTGACGTTAAAAAAAACGTCCGCGATCATCAAAAACATCACGAGTATACAGACGTAGCCCGCGATATCGCCTAATTTACCGAAAATTCGCTCTACTTTTTTTAAATTTCGTTCCATTTAACTCCCCAAAATTTGTCTTATCATTATAGCTAAAATGCAAATCGGCGCGACGAATCGCAGTAAAAAATACCAAATTTCAAAAACCGCCCTACCCATATACGGCAAAAATAGCTCCTCTAGGCTGCCTCTTTTCATCGCGTAACCGACAAATACCGCGATCACGATACCGCCCAGCGGCAGCATGATATTTGAGCTAAGATAGTCTAAAACGTCAAAAAATCCCTTGCCAAAAAACGTGAGCGCGTCTTTAAATTCGGCGATGTTTGAAAGCGCGCAAAGCGTGCCTAGGCAATAAACGCAAACGCCCACGATAGCAATCGCGCCTAGGCGAGGGATCTTAAACTCGTTTATGAGATAAAAAACGAGCGGCTCGACCATCGAGATAGCAGACGTAAGCCCCGCAAAAATAAGCGCGGTAAAAAACGTAAAACTTAAGACGTTACCCATCGCTCCTAGCTTAGCAAACAGCGTCGGTAGCGAGATAAACGCAAGTCCCACGCCCTGGCTAGGCTGCTCGCCGTACTCGAAAACAAAGGTAAAAACGATGAGTCCGATGACGACGCTAACGATGATGTTTAGCGCGACGACGTAGAGCGAAGAGGTGAAAAGATTGGTCTTGTCATCTAGGCTAACTGAATACGTCGCGATCGCGCCGATACCGACGCACATCGTAAAAAACGCTAGCCCAAGAGCTACAAACACCGCCTCGCTCGTGATTTTAGAAAAATCAGGCACTAGCAAAAACTCCGCCGCCTGCCAAAATCCGCCCATTTGCATCGAGTAAATCAGCATAAAAATAAGTAGCAAAAAAAGCGTCGGCAAAAGCCATAAATTTATGCGCTCGATACCGCCCTTTATGCCCTTTGAGAGGATGAAAAAATAGGCCGCGAACGCGATGCTAAAGTATAAAATTTGACCCGAGATATCAGAGCTTATAAATTTGCCGAAATTTTCGCCCGAAACCGCGATACTTTGCGGAAGCTCGCCAAGAGATAAGACCGAGTACCTAATAACCCAGCCGATGATAACCGTATAAAACGACGCAACTAAAACGCCAGTTATCATTATGACGCCGGCATACCCCCAAAATTTGCCGTTTTTAGGAGCGAGCGAACGAAAGGCGTTAACGGGATTGGCGTTTGAAATTTTACCCATCGCCATCTCCGCAAAAAATATACTAAGCCCGACCGCAACGGCAAAAACAAGATACAAAAGCACGAACGCCGAGCCACCGTTTGCGC
>CAUQRE010000102.1:0-4898 GCA_963520315.1 uncultured Campylobacter sp.
TTAAATTTAGCGATATTTACGCCGATTACGAGGAGCATCTGGGTATCCTCGAGGCTGTGCTCGCGCGCTATAAAGAGCTGCTCGCGGCCGAAAATCTATACGACGGCATCGCGCTGCCTGAAATTTACCGGCTAAACGGCGGATTTGTGAGAGAATTTCGCGAGATTTATCTTGAAGTAGACGGCTTTTTGAGCGAATTTGAGTGGGAGCTGTTTAGCGAGGCAGCCAAGCTAACGACGCTAAAAATTATCTTTCAAACCAGTAAATTTAACAAAAAACTGATCCTAAAACTAGCCGAAATTTCAGGGCTAGATGCGAGCGAGTTTAGTCTATACGGCGAATTTGAGCTAAATTTGAGCTCGCGCGAGCTAAAAAAAACGGGCGCCGTGCGCAAAAATCCGCTCGTTTTAAAAAGAAGCTTTAGCGCTAGAAGCTTGCAGGCGGCCTACGCGATGGCAAAAGCTAGCGAGTTTGTCGCAGGGGGCATCAAACCCGAAAACATCGCCGTTATCCTGCCCGATGAGAGCTTTGCCGAGATCTTGCGCTTGCATGACCGTGGCAAGATGTTTAACTTCGCGATGGGCGAGAGCTTCACGCGAACGCGGTTTTTTCAAATTTTAAAGTGCATAGTAACCGCGATAAACGATAAAATCCGCGTAAATTTGAGCGAGGATAACTACGCGAGTTTTAACGAATTCGAGTTTAATCTGCACGAGCTTGGCGCCGGCTCCGAGCTGTTTGCTAAATTTAAAAACGGTTTTGAAGCGCCTTGCTCGTTTGAGGATTTTAGGGCGCTTATGGAGGAGGTTTTGGCGCTTGAGAGCGACCACGCCACCGCGCAAAAAACGCGAGAGGAGCTATTTTACGCGCAGAGTTTGGCGCGGTATTTTAGCTTTACGCTACGTCAAATTTGCGAGATATTTTTGATAAAGCTAGCTAGGCTTAGGCTTGATCACGTAGGCGGCGGCAAGATCGGCGTCATGGGCGTTTTGGAGAGTCGCGGACTTAAATTTGAGGGCGTCATAGTGCTTGATTTTAACGATGATTTGGTGCCAAAGCGCAGCGTAAACGAGATGTTTTTGAGCTCGCGCGTGCGTCAAAAAGCGGGCCTCATCGGTTACGTAGACCGCGAAAATTTGCAGAGATTTTACTACGAGAGCCTAATCGGCGGCGCGAAAAAAGCGGCGATATGCTACGCGGCAAACGAGGAGAAAATCGCGTCGAGATTTCTTAGCGAATTTAACGCCGTGGAGGACGCGAGATTTAGCGACGAGAGCTATGCGGCGCTGTTTAACGGCGAATTTGACGCAAAGGCCGGTTTTGCAGACGAGCAAAAATTTGACGGCGAGATGAACCCGCATCTTGATGAAAGGAACGAGGCTAAACCTAAACAAGCAAAAACCGTCAAAGAGCGGAGTTTGTTTGAATTTGACGCGCAGGGCGAGCTAGATTCTGGCGCAAATTTAGTTGGTAAATTTGACGAAAACGCCGTGCAAAACGAAACGCCGAGCGAAAATCCGCGAGCGCTAAATTTTATAAAATTTACGCGAAAAACGCCCGCAAAGCCTAAAATTTTCGAGCAGGACATCATCGTCAAGCACGATTTTTTTGCTATCCCGCTCTCTTTTAGCAGGCTAAACACCTATTTGCAGTGCCCGCGGCGGTATTATTACAGATATATTTTGAACGTAAAGCCGCCCGTGATGCCGCAAACCGCGTCCGCGGCGGACTTTGGCAACTCGCTACACAGGGCGCTTTTTGAGTATTATTCTAAATTCGATCGATTTGACCTTGCTAAATTTGAAACGGTGCTAAGAGAGCTAAACACGCCGCCGTTAGAGCGCGAGATAACGATGATAAAGATGGAAAAATTTAAGGCCGTAGAGGACGCAAGATATGAGGCAGGATGGCGCGTGCAGGGGCTCGAAAAAGAGCTTGATAGCGTGTTTGCAGGCGTGCGCATAACGGGCAAAATCGACCGCATAGACGGGCGCGGCGGCGAGCTAGCGGTGATTGACTATAAAAGCGGAAAATTTGACGCCAAATCCTTACAATTGCCGTTTTACGAGGTGCTCGTTGGTAGGCCTTGCGAGGGGTATTTTTACGATCTTAAAGATAACATGAACTTGGTGGCGGGCGAAGCTAGCACGGAGGCGCTTGCAGAGGCGATCGAGCAGCTAAAATCCATCAACGACACGCCGATAAATTTCGGGGACGCAAAAGGCGCGATGAGCGAATACGAAGACTACAAAATTTTAGTGAAAGGCGAGCTATGAAGCCGTTTTTGGCCCTCGAGGCGAGTGCGGGCAGCGGCAAGACATTTGCGCTTAGCGTGCGTTTTATCGCGATTTTGCTATCAGGCGCCGACGCGCGCGAGATCACGGCGCTGACCTTCACCAAAAAGGCCGCTAATGAGATGAAAGAGCGCATCGTGCAGACCTTTTTGCGGCTCGAGGAAAAGGGCGCGGAGCTAGCCGAGCTAGAGCAAATTTTGGGCGCGGGTAGGGATGAAATTTTAGCTATGCGCGACGCTCGTGCGACGCACTTTTTAGAAAGCGATCTAAAAATCGGCACGTTTGACTCGTTTTTCGTCGGCATCTTGCGCAGCTTTTGTTTAAATTTGGGACTAAGCGCGGATTTTGAAGTGAGCGAAAATTTAAACGAGCTGCAGCGGGGCGAGTTTGTCGCGAGCGTGAGCAAGGATATGCGGTTACTAAAAGCGCTTGCAAATTTGATAGCGACGGCCGAGCGCAGTCAGAGTAGCTTTTTTGAGAGCTTGGAGATGTTTTACGAAAATTTCGGCGAGCTAAAAAGCAGCGAAAATGCGGCATTTCCAAACGAAAGCGGCGTTGCGGAAGCGCTAAAAAATATGCGCGAATACGTCCTAGCTAGAGGCGGCGGCAAAGACGCGCAAAGCGCCGTAAAAGAGGGCAGCCCCGGCGAAATTTTGTCTCGCTCTTTTATGTCGCGCGCGAGCCTTGATTATCGTACGTTTTCTAAAATTTATACGCCGGAGCTTGACGAGATGTTTTTTGAGTTAAAAGCGCGGTTAAAACGCTATTTTGACGCGCTGGAGGAGTATAAAATCGCCGAGCTGGCTAGATTTTTAAAAATCTACAAAGAGTGCAAAATCTCTCTAAACAAAAGGCTAAATTCGCTCGCTTTTAGCGACGTGACGCGCCTGGTTTACGAGCTTTTAAGGGGCGGCGAAACGGACGCGCAGATGCTTTATTTTAGGCTCGACGGGCGCATAAATCACCTGCTCATCGATGAGTTTCAAGACACTAACGTCGCGCAGTACGAGATCATGCGTCCGCTCATCGAAGAAATCGTCGCCGGATACGGACAAAACGGGCTTGGTAGCTTTTTTTACGTCGGCGACGTAAAGCAGAGCATTTACCGTTTTCGCGGCGGCAAAAAGGAGCTTTTCGACAAACTGATGCGCGATTTTCCGCAGATCAAAGCGCAAAATTTGGAGGTAAATTACCGCAGCAAAAAGGCGCTGGTCAGATTTACGAACGCCGTATTTGCGGGCAAGATCGAAAATTTTAAACCGCAAAGAACGCCCCAAAAAGATAGCGAGCGAGTAAATTTGGTAGGGCAGATGCCGTATTTTGAGGCGGAGGCGGACGATCTTGGATTCGTGCGAGTAAGCAGCGGCGATGACGTAGCGGCAGAAGCGGCGCAGCAGGTTAAATTTCTGCTTGAAAAAGGAGTCTGTGAAGACGATATCACCGTGCTTTGCTGGAAAAACGACGATATAAATAAAATCGCAAATTTACTTGAAGAAGCGGGTGTAAAAAGCGTGAGCGAGGGCGTGATGCCGCTGCTAGCTAGCAAAAATGCGCGCGCAGTAGTGGAGTACGCTAAATTTTGCCTATTTGGTGAGCGAATTTACAAGCTAAATACCGAAGCGATCCTTGACGTAAACGCCGTAAAACTAAGCGTAAATCCGCAAAAATCGGCGCTTGAGAGCCTGCACTATCTAGCGGGCAAGCTTGGCGCAGATATGAGCGACGCGGACGTTTTGCGGCTGCTTGAACTGGCGCAGCCGTACTCAAATTTGACCGAGTTTATCTATAATCTTGATAGATTTGAAGCAAAAGCGAGCGCAAAAAGCGGCGAGGGCGTAAAAATCATGACCGTGCATAAATCAAAGGGACTGGAGTTTGAAAACGTTATCGTGTGCGATAAAATGGGCACTGGACGGTACGATGGATCAAATTTCATCGCGGAATACGACGCCGACGAGGGCTCCTGGCAGGTGCGCCACAACGTCAAAAAGCAGTGCATCGACGAGGAGTTTGCTCAGCTAAAAGAAAAGGCGGCGCGGCTCGAGCGCGAAGAGGATATGAACAAGCTCTACGTCGCGCTAACACGGGCGATTGGCGGGCTAATCATCGTTAAAAAAACGGACGCAAACGGCAGAAATCCGAGCTTTTTTGGGGCGTATGAGAGTAGCGGCGAGGTTATAGAGTATCTTAATTTGGTTGATTTTAGCTTCGGCGAGCCAACGCCTAGCAAGGCGCGAAATTTGACGTCAGCGGGCAAATTTGAGCCTATAGAGCTAGCTCAAATATCAAAGCAAATCGTAGACGAAACGCCCAAAACCGAGGGTAAAAATCAAAAGGCGATTTATTTTGGCCTGGCACTGCACTATCTGCTAGAAATGGCGGAAAAATTTGACGAGGACTCGCTAAAAACGGCGCAAATTTCGATGCGAAACGCTTTTCATAAATTTTTGGACGAGGGCGAGCTGGATGAAATTTACGCGCGCGGGCTAAATTTGATAAACGAGCCTAAATTTAAGCAAATGACGCAAGCAAAAAGGGTGTTTAAAGAACAGCCATTGCGCTTTGAGGGCATGCTAAAGCAGCTCGATCTGCTCTGCTTAGACG
>CAUQRE010000103.1:0-4879 GCA_963520315.1 uncultured Campylobacter sp.
TAAAAGCGTGCTAGATATAGCGCTAAAGGATGAAAATCCGTTATTCGGCAAGGACGCCGGAGACGAAATCTATCACTCGATGTATAACGATACGATGAGCAAGGCTCTGAGCGGAAATTTAGGCTTTAGCGAACTTTTATTCAATTATTTGAAAGAAAGGGCTTAAGAAATTTCGAAATTTGCCGATTTAGTTTCTAACAAATCTAAAAAGGCTTGAAAATGATAGGAACTTTGGGAGCTAAACTGGGCATGAGCCCGCAGCAAATCACTCGCTCAAACGACGTAAAAAAGAGCGAAAACATGGAAAAAACACAAGGCAAAGAAGAAAGCAAGGTCGCAAAGATAGCCGAGCAGATCGCAAACGGAACATATAAACTAGATATGTCCAAGACTGCAAAAGCCGTTGCCGATACGCTTTTATAAAATTTTTTGTCCTTGCGTAAAAAGAAAGGACAAAAATGCTTAAAAGATATTTGGACGAGGCGATGGGCGTGCTAGACGAACTCATCGCTCAAACTACGGAAGATATAGAAAAGATAAAACTAGCCGACCACAGCAAGGTTGATGATAGCGTTAGACGCAAAAACGAGCTGGTTAAAAAATTCGAATCTATAAAATCGCTACTAGATAAAGAGCTTTTAAGAGTCTCAAAGGAAAACGGCGGGGCAAATTTAAGCTCGATCCTAGATGATGAGGTCAAGTCGTCTCTAGCTCTCATGCGCTCAAAGCTTGAAGAGCTCTACTCAAAAAACAAAGAATACGCAAAATACGTCGTCGGAGTGAAAGAATTTTTCGACAGCTTGCTAAAAAATATGTTTAAAAGCGAGCCCGGCAACTACGACAAAGAAGGCTTGACGCCTGAAAGTTTATTTAAAACGAGGGTTTAAAAAAATGGCTAATATTTTTTCGTCTTTACATATCGGAATGAGCGGCCTAGATGCCGCACAGACGCAGATCACTACGACCGGGCATAACATCACAAACGCCGATAGCGAGCACTACACGAGGCAGCGTGTCGTGCAGTCTGCTAGAGAGCCCTTTCACGATATGCCCGGCGACATCGGCACGGGTACTAAGGTCGATACGGTCGTGCGAGTGCATGACGAATTTACTTTCGCTAGGCTTCGCACTTCAAATATAAATTTAGAATCAAGCGAATATAAAAAGCAAATTTTAGAAGAGATTTCGCAGCGCTTCCCCGATCTGCAAAGCGTAGGCATAGGCAGAGATTTGCAAAATTATTTTAACGCGTGGAACAACCTTGCTTCAAACCCGACGGAAGGCTCGCAGAAGGTAAATTTGCTAAATTCGGCCTCGACGCTATCAAATAGTATAAATAAAGCCCACGATATGCTAACCAAAATCCAAAAAGACGTGGACTCGCAGGTAGAGGTTTCCGTAAACGAGATCAACAAATACGCCAAGCAAATCGCGCAGATAAATAAAGAGATCGTCCGCGTCGAATCAGTCGGTAGTACTAGAGCAAACGACCTGCGAGATAAACGCGATCAGCTCGAGCTTGCGATGTCAAAGCTCGTGGGTATCAGCGTATTTAAAGGGCAACTACAAAGTAGTAATGTTGATCCGACCGTAACCGATATGGGTACGAAACATCAGATAAATATATCCGGATTTAACATCGTAGACGGCACGACGTATCATCCGCTAACAGTCGATAGGATAAGCGATAAGAGCGATTTTAAAGGCGTATTTTTCGAGAGGGACGACGGTAAAAAGGTCGATCTAAACGGACGAATCTCAGGCGGTAAACTAGGCGCCGCGCTAGATCTACGCGGACGCAGAGTGGATGATAGCGGAGAGTTTCAAGACGGAACCATACAAAAATATATAGACAACCTAAATACGTTTGCTAAAGGCATCATCAATGAGACAAATAACGTCTACGCCAAATCAGCCGTAGAAAACGCCGTGACGGACGAACTAGACGGCTTAAGCAACTCTAGGACGCTGATGAATTTTAATAACGATATCAAACACGGTAGCTTTGACGTCGTAGTTTACAATAACCAAGGCCAAGAGGTCGCACGCAAGACGATAAATGTAAACGCAACCACGTCTATGAACGACAATGCGCGCGGCAACTCTATCGTGAGAGATTTTAACTCCGATACCGACGATAACGGCGACAATAACTCGTTAAACGACGTGGATGATTATTTTCAAGCAAACTATCAATACGATGCGGCGACGGGCAAAGGTACGTTTGGCGTAACCCCTAAAAGAAATGCCGGCGAGTATAGCGTCGCTTTTGTAGACCGCGGTACGAATTTTCCGGGTATTATCGGGGTAAATAGGGTGTTTGAGGGCGACAAAGCCAAAAACATGAGCGTAAAAAGCGAGCTAACCGAAAATCCGCACAAACTAAAAGCTTACTCAAATCCGACTCCGGGCAACAATGAAGTCGCAAACGATATGGTGCAAATGCAGTATAAAAAAATCATATTTTACTCCGACAAGCATGCGGACAAAGAAGAGAGCGTCGAGGGCTACTACCGCTATATCACCACCGATCTAGCCAGCCAGACTCAAGCAAATAACGATCTAAACGACGCAAATACCGCTATACACAAGGTTGCGATGTCCGAGTATCAGTCCGTTAGCGGCGTAAATTTAAACGAGGAGCTAACAAATCTCATACGCTTTCAAAGCAGCTACGGCGCGGCGGCTAAAATCATCACGACCGTGGAAAAGATGCTTGATACCTTGCTCACGCTAAAACAGTAAATTTAAATTTCTTTTAGCCTTTTTGGTTTAAAATCTCAGCCAAAAAGGCTAAAAATGGACTTAAAAACCCTCCTAGATCAAAACGTAATCTCTAAAAACACCCATGCGGACTTGTTTGCCGCCGCCGATCCGCTACAAGTCGCTAGCAAATTTAAAACGCCCGAGACCTCGCTCATCTGCGCTCTTTTTGCCTACGGCAACGCAAAACTCATCGTAAATTTTCTAAATTCGCTTGATTTTTCGCTACTGGATAAAAGCGAGGACGAAATCACCTCAAATTTGACGCGGCATAAATACCGCTTTCAAAGCTGCGAGGACGTGCGGCAGATTTTTATTACCTTTTCGCGCCTAAAAAAGCACGGCGATATCGAAAGCACGGTGAGATCGGGTTTTGAAAAAAGCGGCTCGATGATAGAGGGCGTAAATGAACTCATCAAATTTATCTATTCGCTAAACCCTTACCGCTCGGAGGGGTATGAGTTTTTTTTCGGCAAGCCGTATGAAAAAGCACCGCAAAGCCCGTATAAACGCTACAATATGTTCCTGCGCTGGATGGTGCGAGATAGCGACATCGACCTTGGACTTTTTAAAAGCCTGCCAAAAAGCAAGCTCCTCATACCTCTTGACGTGCATACGCACCGAGTTTCGCTAAATTTGGGCCTAATCTCTCGCAAAAGCTATGATTTTAAAGCCGTGCGCGAGCTAACGGACAAGCTTTGCGAATTTGACCCCGCCGATCCGATCAAATACGACTTTGCGCTCTATCGCATCGGTCAAAGCGGCGAGCTGGCGCAAATTTTAGACCGGATAAAATAAATTTCGCGCTTTTGATTTTTGGCTATTTGTTTTATTAGTGTTTAGCGACTATCGCAGACAAAATCGCTAAATTTGCTTGCGTAAGACCTGGTGCGGGCAGCAGGTTTTTGTATCGTCGCGATAAATCGGGCTTACGCGGTTTTAGCTTTTGCGGCGGTAAATCAAGCCTCAAGTCGGCGGCAAATTTTAACTTTGGCGGTATCCTAAAATCGCTTAAATTTAAAGCGCGAATTTATTAAATTTAGGCTATAGTTACGTCGCAATTACATTTTAAGGAGAAAAAATGAAAAAAATCGTTTTAGCTAGCGCGGCTCTAGGCTGCCTACTCGCTACTAGCGCTCTTGCGCACGAGGAAAAAGCCTTTGATCCAAAGGCTGGCAAGCACCTAGTCGTCACTATGGAGCAACTAAGCGAAAAGGGCAACACTGTCGTTGGCGAGGTAGTAGCTGTTGAAACTAACTACGGCGTGGCGCTATTTCCGAATCTTAAAGGCCTTGAGGGCGGCGCGCACGGATTTCACGTGCATCAAAACGCTGACTGCGGCGCAAATGAAAAGGGTCTAGGCATGAAAGCGGGCGGTCACTGGGATCCAAGCGACACCAAAAAACACTCGTTTGCATGGGACGACAACGGTCACAAGGGCGATTTGCCTGCGCTTTTTGTGGATGCCGAGGGTAACGCGGTTTATCCGGTGCTAGCTCCGAAAATCAAGAGCTTAGATGAGCTAAAAGGCCACTCGCTAATGATCCACGTCGGCGGCGATAACCACAGCGACCATCCAAAACCTCTTGGCGGCGGCGGCGCTAGAATGGTTTGCGGCGTTATAAAATAAACTCGCTTTCGTCGATTTGCCGCACTCGGCGGTCGGCGAACTTCTTTTTCTTACTCGGTCAAATTTAATGCGACTTTAAGTCTAGCGTCTTGTATATTTTCTAACCCGCATCTCGAAAAAGCAAAATCTCAATCAATTTTTTTAAAATATCCAAATTTTGTCCGCGCGGTTTTGCAAACTAAATTTTAAAAACTATATCAAATTTGCCGCCGTTAAATAGAACTCAAATTTGCAAAATTTATCTAAAACTCCAAAAATCGCCGAGCGCGCACGCAAAATTTACAAAATGCGCCGCAACCTAAACCGTTAAATTTAACCCCGCTCGGTAAAATTTACCCGCCGTTTCGTTAAATTTTAACCGCAGTAAAACAAAAGGCCGAATTTTATAAATTTTTAAATTTTTCGTAGTATGATTTTGCTATTTAAAGGGACGAAAATGGACTTTGACTTCGGCGTTACGGCGTATTTGATATTTTTTGCGGCGGC
>CAUQRE010000104.1:0-4817 GCA_963520315.1 uncultured Campylobacter sp.
CAGCGAGTTTCTAAGCGGACTTGGCAGAGCGTGGAAAATTTCATCGAATTCATCCGCTAAATTTTGCGGATTTTTCTCGTCGAATCTTGCCTGTATGCGCATTATCGCGGCGGCCGATTCTTCGTTTAGAGCGTGCGCCGAGGCAAGGCCTAGCATCGCGTTTACGCCCTTAAATCTATCGGCGTCTTGGCTAAAAACGAATAAATGCGAAAATAGCGAGTAGTAAAGCCCGCGTCCCGCCGCAAATTCGCCCTTGCTAGTCATCGCCTTCCTTTATCATTTTTGTCTATTTTTTGAGATTTTTCTCGATTGTGAAACTATACTACTTTTTGGCTTATTTCTTATACTTAAAAAAAATTAAATCAAAAAAATTAATATACGCTTAAATATGCCTTAACTGCATATTACTTATAGCGAATTTTAGGTGATAAAAGAAATATGAAATTTACGCATATATCTTGCATTTACGCTTTATTTTGATATTTACTTTTAACTAGGCTATTTTAACGGGCGCTAAACGAGCCTAAATTTAAAACCTGGAGCGAAATTTGTAAAATTTGAGGCTCATTCAAGCCCCAAAAACGCTCCTTCGTCAAATTTAAAATAAATCCTCTCACCGACGTTAAAATTTTGCGAATTAGGCGCCAGGGTTTTTATCAAAAAGTCGCCGATTTTGATTTTTACCAAAAGATCTTTGCCAAGATAGAGCGAAACCGAGTGCAAGATGCCGCCTAAGTAGCCTTCTATCGGTGTTTTACTTAGCGTTATTTTGCTTGGATTTACGGCGACCTTTACGGCGTTACGTAAATTTGACGGCAAATTTACGACCGCATTTTCGTCAAATTTTAAAACCCCGTCCCGCACGTCGAAAATATTTTTGTATTCAAATTCGCAAACGCGACCCTTGTGCAAAAAGACGTTTTCCTCGGCGACCGCACTTAGCCATTTGTCGTCGTGGCTAGCGATCACAAAGCCGCAGCCGTATCTTTGCCGCATATAAAGCACCGCCTTGCCAAACAGCTTTGAGGTGCCAACGTCCACGCTATTTGTCGGCTCGTCAAGTAGATAAAGCCGCGATCTAAGCGCCAAATTTAACGCAAAGCTAACGCGCTGCGTCTGTCCTGAGCTAAGCTCAAAGTGGCGCTTGTTTAAAAAGCTCTCGTCAAGCCCGACCAAATTTAACGCCTCGCTCGCCCTTTGCTCAAATTCCGCCAGCACTCCGCGGCTTTTTAAAACGGCTCTAAAATTTTCCCTCACGGAGCGTTTTAAAAGCGCGGGCTCTGGCAACAAAACGCTAACGTCGCGCAGTAAATTTAGGCTCGGCGCGCTGCTCCCCCACAGCCGCACTTCGCCCGAGCTTGGCTTTTGCAAAAACGACATCACTCGCATCAGCGTGCTTTTGCCGCTGCCGTTGCTGCCCGTTAGCGCGGTGATTTTGCTAACGTCGATATCAAGGCGCGGGATATTTAAAATCTCGCTCGCGCCGTAGTTTAGGCGTAAATTTCTAACGTTTATCACTTTGTGCCTTTCTCGTTAAATTTACAAAAAAGCTCAAATTTGACGCGCCTAGAGCGCATTTTACGAGTGTAAATTTTCTAAATTTATCAAATTTCATTTATCTAGCCTTTTTAGCGCATGTATAGTCAAATTTACGGCAAACGCGATAAAGATAAGCACCAAAGCCAGCGCGATACCCATAGCAAACTCGCCCTTGTTCGTCTCCAGCGACACCGCAGTCGTGATCGTGCGGGTGAAGTATTTGATATTTCCGCCGATCATCATCGCCACGCCGACCTCGGCCACGATGCGTCCGTACGCCGTCGCTACGACCACCATCAAAGCGTATCTTAGCTCGTAAAGCACGCAGCCCACTAGCCTTGGCGGGCTTAGGCGTAAATTTAGGATGGTTAGATAATGCTTTTTGTCCATATTTTCCACGACGCTAGCGCTTAGCGAGATGATGATAGGCAGAGCCAGCACGAACTGGCCGAGCATAACGGCCTTTAGCGTAAAAAGCAGTCCAAACTCGCCAAACGGGCCGTTTCGCGTGATAAAGGCGTACAAAATAAGCCCGATCGCAACAGTGGGCATCGCAAGCGCCGTATCGCTAAGCAATCGTAATACTCGCCGTCCGCGAAAATCGTAAAATCCCAGCGTAAAGCCTAGCGGAAAGCCGACTAAAATCGCAAAAAATATCGAAACGCTCGAAGTGTAAAGCGTCGCCCTGATCGCCGAATACGTCTCCTCGTCACCATTAAAAAGCAGCCTAAAAGCCTCCAAAAATCCGTTTAGTAAAAAATCCAAATATTCTTTCCTTGCATATTTCTTAAGTGTTAATCTAATGTGCTATAATAGCATACTTTTTAAAAAAGGAGAAAAATGAAAAAAGTAATATTAGGCTCGCTAGTTGCGAGCGTTTTGGCGTTTGCGGGCGATAGCGAACTCATCATGGCAACCACCACCAGCACCGATAATACGGGACTACTAGACGCGATCTATCCTGCGTATAAGGCAAAAACCGGCGTCGATATCAAATGGACGGCCGTGGGCACGGGAGCGGCCTTGAAACTCGGCGAAAACTGCGATGCGGACATACTTTTCGTGCATTCGCCAAAAGTTGAAAAAGAATTCGTAGAAAAGGGCTTTGGCGTCGAGAGAAAAGCCGTAATGTACAATGACTTCGTCGTCATCGCCGATAAATCGATCGCGGATAAATTTAAAGGCAAAGACATAAAAGAGAGCTTTGAGCTAATCAAAAAAGAGAATATCAAATTTTTCTCTCGCGGCGATAAATCAGGCACCGATAACAAAGAAAAAGGTATCTGGAAAAAAATCATCGGCGAAGTACCTGAAAAAGACAGTTGGTACATGCAAACCGGCCAAGGCATGCTAGCTACTATCAACGCAGCAGCCGAGCAAAAGGGCGTTACTTTCACCGACCGCGGCACCTACATCAAGTACGAGGACACCAAAAAAGGCGCGCCTGAGATGGTCATCATCAACGAGGGCGACAACGACCTAAAGAACTTCTACTCGCTAATCGCGGTAAATCCAAAGCACTGCGCTAAGGCCGACATCGAAAACGCGAATAAATTTATCGAGTGGGCGACTAGCGAAGAGGGTCAGAAATTTATCGGCGACTTTAAGCTGCTAGATAAGCCGCTTTTCACGCCTGACGCGAATACTCGCAAGAACTAATTTTATTTACGCGCAAATTTGGGTTAAATTTAGAGCTTAAATTTGCGCGATTTGGGCACGATTTGCGCCCTTTTTATAAATCAGAATTTATTTTGGCTCCTCTTTAAATTTAAACTCTCCGACGTCATTTTTAAATACCTCAAAGCACACATTACTAACAACTTTATCTTTAGTATATGCTTGGTATAATTTTAGTAATTCTAAAGTCGTTATTATTAATATACCTTCACTTTTTGCATAATTTATTTGATCGGCATGTATCGGCTCCCTTTTTCTGGGTTCTATGTCGCGTTGAGGATTAATTATCAGTAGGCCCTTTACGTTATTTGGAGACATAGTATCTTCAGCTATTAAAAAATCAGTTACATGTTTCTTGCACTGTGCTATATTGCTATTTTTAACGTTTGTGTTTATCCCTTTTATCTCTACTATAAAGTTAATATCTCTAAATTTGAATCTAAAATCTTCTTTTTTTACATCTATAAAATGATCATCTTGTAACTTAAAAATATCTACTAAAATTCCCTTTACCACATCAATCAACTCATCTCCATTTGAATACAGGATTGATTTGAATCTATTATTTTTATCAATTCGCCTATCTATATCTTCAATTTGCCGATACATATCCAATAATTCACTACGTTTATTTTTTAACGCAGCATCATCAAAGTATTCCAAACTATTAAACCAATCAGGAACATCGGATTTTTTAAATCTAGAAACAATAAATGATATTAAAATTCCTAAATCGTTGGCTGTATTTTTTATGAGAAGGGTAGTAGAATATAGTCTTTCATTATGTTTTACTATTGTGCCCTTACATCCATTTGACCATTTGATGGTCTCGCCATCCACATTGTCAAATATAAAATCGGAATAAAAATTTTGCTCGTCTATGGTTGTTGTGCTTATTTCATATCTTAACTTTATATTAGACAAAACTAGTGTAGATAATTCCTGGTTAACTTGCTTGAGAATATCTTTAATTGCAACGGTTTGATTTGTATAACATTCAGAATAATGCACTGATACCTTTATATTTGCAGGCATTATTATGATAAATATACCTCTTTTTGAGTTTCTCATAATTTCTTTTAATGTTTTAAGGTGATATACGGCCTCAGTGCACTTTTGGTATTCTGAGTTGAAGCTCCATAAGTTAGGACTATTTAAATCTATAATATTTAGATCAAACTCATCAAAGCTTCTCGGACGATCAAAAGCACTAATGGTCTGAGATATATGCGGATCATTTATTTTAAATATTGTAGAGTAAGATATTATTTGAATTTTCATTAGTTGCGCCTCTTTAAATTTATTTATTTTGTTTCTAATTAACCACTATCATAAGGCTAAATCTTCCCACCGAACATCTCATACATAGCCTTTTCCTCGCCCCAAAGCTCGCGGTGCTTTTTGATGCAAGATTTTATCGCGCCAACTAGATATAGTACGTCTTGCTCGGTGTGCGTGTAGTGCAGGCTCACGCGCACGAAGCCTGGTTTGCTCTCAGGCATGCGACCCTCCTTGATACCCAGCAGATCGTGAGCGTACGGCCCCGCGCACATCACGCCCGCGCGCGTCTGGATACCGAAGTCGTTGCTAAGGCTCGCGGC
>CAUQRE010000105.1:0-4782 GCA_963520315.1 uncultured Campylobacter sp.
TCTTTTACCGCGCTTTTTAGCTCGGCGAAATTTAAAGCAAAACCCCTGTTTTGACTTAGTTTTTCGCTGTTTAAATTTTGCATTTTTTCGCCCGCGTTTGCTAGCAGCTGCGAGATTTTATTTAGCTCGGCGTTTAGCGTTTTTTCGTTTAGGCTTAGCCCGCTACCGCTCATGGCGTTTGCTTGTTTATCCATAAATTTAGCCGCGTTTTCGAGCTTGTCAGCGATTTCAAAAAGCTGCTTAAAAGGCGATCCCGCTAGCGTATCTTTGGCCGTAGCTTTAGCATTTTGTAAAATTTGATCAAGCCTCGCAAAGCTCTCGTTCGTGCTTAGACTATCGTCCTTAGCTAAGGCTGAAATTTGCTCCAAAAGCTGCTGATTCGAGAGATTTTTTATATCGCCGAACAGCTTATTTATCGCGCTAGGCAGGTTAAATTTATTGCTTACCGCGTCTTTTAAATTCGCCTCCAGCATGATACCCGAGTTTTTTATCTGCTCGTTTAGCGGCGCGCTTTTTATGTCGGCGACTGGTTTTAAAAACTCCTTTAGCTTAAGCGCGAATTCCTTTAGATCGGGCTCGTTTTCGGCAAGCGCGGCAAGGCTTTTCATATCTTTTGCGAGATTTGGCGAGAGCTGGAGATTTTTCGCCTGGGCGGCTAGCTCTTTGGCCTGCGTAGGGCTTGATTTTAGCTCGTCTAAAAGCTTATTTACGAGCTTATCTATATCCTTTACGGCGTTATCCGCGGCTTCGGAGTCTAAATTTTGCGAGGGCGCGGGCTGGTTTTTAAAAAGATTTTTAGTTTCGCCCGCCTGTCCCGTTTGTCCGGCGTTTGCGCCGCCTACGCCGCCGGTTTTGGGCAGCGCGCCGCCGATAGCGGCCTGGGTAGCGATTTGCGAGCTTATAGCGTTATTTACTGATTCCATACGGCTATATCGTCAAATTTGAGATTTTCATTAGCTATTTGCCATCGTGCCGGGGCTATGCTCAAAGCCTTGCCTGCTTTCAAGCGGAACGGTCTTTTGCGTGAGGCAAAACGCGATGAGAAACGCAAGCAGCGCCGCATAAACCCACATAAAACCGTCAAAGCCTAAAATTTTCATACTAGCGCCCATTATCACGGATGAAAGAAGCGAACCGAAAGAGTAGCTAAAAAGCACGGCGCGCCCTACTTCGATGCCTTGATTTTTGTGTTTTAAGACGTCGTTAGCGCGGGCAAGCGATAGCGCGTAGAGACAAAAAGCGCCGGAACCCAGAAAAAACGACAAAACGTACTGCGCGTAGATAGAGGGCTTAAGCGCCAAAAAACAAATAGCCGCAAATAGCGACACGCCCGCGCAGCACATTATCGCGGGACGGCGGCCGAATTTATCCGAAAAGCCGCCGATGAGAGAGTGAGCGATAAAGCCGCCCGCCATCGCTACGGTCATAAAAAAAGAAACCTCCCTCGCGCCGTATCCTTGCAGCAAGATATAAACGCTAGCCATCGTAAAAAAGCCGTTTATGAGGATGCCCGCTACGATACTGGTAATGAGCGCCAAAGGCACGAGCGCAAAGACTCTCGGGATCGAGACGCTCTTTTTTTCTGGGATCGGCGGCTCTTTGATGCGGATCAAATTTAAAGGAATGCTCGAAAACAAAATAAACGCCGCGCTAAGCAAAAGCACGTGAGAAGTGGATAAATTTAGCGATAGCACGAGGATACCCAGCCCAAAACATACGTAAAACGTGATCTCGTAAAATGCCAGTACTCGCGAGCGCACTTCGTTTCTAGCGCGCGCGTTGAGCCAGCTTTCGATTATCATTAAAATCGAGTAGTAGCAAAATCCCAGACACCCGCGCAAAAACGCCCAAAAGTAGAGATTTTGGCTAAGGTCGTGAAACATTGCCGCGATACCAAAAAGCGACGCAAATATCCCAAAGCTCCTGATGTGGCCGACTTTTGAGACGATCTTGTGCGAAAATATCGTAGCTATCATAGCTCCCACGAAAAATACCGCGATAACAAATCCTGTCTCCAGCTCGTCCGCGCCCATTTTTTTTAGCTCGACGCCCGCAGAGCTGATGATGAGGCCGTTTCCCACAAACAAAAACGCCATCCCCACAAATAGCGCAAACATCGATCTGATCGTTATTATCGAGCTATTTCTCATTGCTTTTTACTCCGTATATCAAAGCGCCTGCAGGCATCGCTGCAAGCGCGATCAAAAACGCGGCTATATCAAGGTTGTCTTGTCTTTTTAGCGCCAAAAATCCGACGACCAAAACCGCGTATGCGATCAGCCGAAAAGGCACGAAAGCGGTGAAGTAGTTGGGCGAATTTTGCTTTAAATTACGCGCGAAATTTTGCTTTTTTGAGGGCTTGGCTTCGCTATTTTGATTTGATTCGTTTAAATTTGACCCGCCGCTTTGGCCTGCGTCGTTTAAATTTTGCTCGCCAAATTTAACCCGCTCGTTTTCGTCTTTTAAATTTAGCTGCGCGTCCGTTTTTGCGTAGTCCTCCGAATTTAACGCATCCAAGCATTTAGCGTCTTTGCGGTGCGGGTCATGCCCGTCAAATTTAGCCTCCGCTGGGCGATCAGGAAACTCCTCGTGATTTTCGCCCCACTCGTCTATGTCGTCGTCCGCACAGGCGTCGTAGTCTCGTACGCCGTTTTGCACGCGTTTTTTGTAGGCTCTAAAGGTCGCGGACAGCACCAAAAGCGAGCCCGCAAACGCGACCTGCGAGCTGTAAAACCACGCGCGGCCAAATACCGCAGAGCTTAGCAACAACAAAGCCTCAAACGCGCCGTAAACGGCAATGAGCTTAAAATTCACTCATCGTCCTCGTCGTCGTCTTTTGTGGGTTTAATTTTACTCTCGTCTTTTAGCTGCTCAAGGCTTTTTATCTGCGCGTCGTAGGCCTTTTTGATGTTTAGCGCGGCTGCTGCGATACCGACAGCTACGCCCGCAAACAGCGTCCACGTCCAGCCCGTTTCCTTCATGATCCAGTACCCCGCGCCAGAGCCGATAAGAATCGCTACGACGATAGAGATGCCAAGACTTAGCTGCTCGGCGCCTTTTACGACCTCGCCTAAATTTATCCTAGCCATCAAACAAATCCCCAACTATTTTTTATCTGCTCTTTTATCTTTTCTCGCTCTAGTTTTGCCTCTTTTAGCCGCTCCTCCAGCTCGGCGATCCTGGCTTTTACGCCTTGCATCCTCTCGTGCTCGTCGTGCATCTCGTCCGTGATCTCGTCAAAGCTATCGTCGGCGGCCCTAACGGCAAAAACTATATCCTCGTCGCTCATCGCCTTACAAACAAAGCCCGTCTCAAACTGGCTAGGCGCTAGATAAACGCCGCGTTTTAGCATACTTGCGTGAAATTTGGCGTATAAATTTACGTCGCTTTTTAACGCGTCGTCGTAGTTTTTGACCTCGTTTTGGTTAAAGAAAAACCCGAACATCGAGCCTCGCACCGTCGTTTGCAGCGCGATACCGTGCTTTTTAGCAGCCTCGGCAAAGCCTCTCATTAGCAAATTAGCCTTTTTGCCTAGCTCGGCGTATAAGCCGTCATCGGCAAAAATTTTACTTAGGCTCGCGATGCCTGCGGCCATAGCTACTGGATTGCCGCTTAACGTGCCTGCTTGATACACTGCGCCTAGCGGACTTAGGCAGTCCATGATAGCTGCCCGTCCGCCAAACGCCGCCGCCGGGCAGCCTCCGCCGATAACCTTACCAAACGTTACTAGATCGGCCTTTATGCCGTTAAATTCGAACGATCCGCGCCTGCTCGCGCGAAATCCACTCATAACCTCGTCAAAAATTAACACCGCGCCGTTTTCGTCGCAAAGTCGCCTAAGCCCGCTTAAAAACTCGTTGCTAGCAGGCACTAGCCCCATATTTCCGGCTATAGGCTCGATGATGAGAGCGCCTATTTTGCCCTTATTTGCCTCAAATATCGCTCGAACGCTTTCTAAATCGTTGTAGCGCGCTAAATAGGTGTTTTTTACCACATCGGCAGGCACGCCGCCGCTTGAAGCGTTGCCGTACGTCGTAGCGCCGCTGCCTGCCTTTGCCAAAAGCGCATCGCTATGCCCGTGATAGCAGCCTTCAAATTTTATCAGTCCGTCCTTACCGCTAAAGCCGCGCGCTACGCGTATCGCGCTCATCGTAGCTTCGGTGCCGGAGCTTACGAAGCGTACTTTTTCTACGTTTTTAAACTCGTCGCAGATTAGTTTAGCTAGCCTTGTTTCTAAATTTGACGGAGCGCCGAAGCTTAGTCCTTTTTTAGCCGTAGCTATCACCGCGCTTTCGATATCAGGGTCGCAGTGCCCAAAGATGAGCGGCCCCCAGCTCTGGATGAAGTCTAGATAGCGATTTCCCTCGATATCAACTAGATACGCGCCCTCGCCGCGGTCTACTATAAAAGGCTCGCCGCCGACGCTGCCAAACGCGCGAACGGGCGAATCCACGCCGCCCGGGATATAAATTTTGGCTAGCTCAAAAGCTTCTTTGTTCGTCATTTTTTATCCTTGTTGAAATTTATCACGTATTCGTAAAGCAAATTTATCTCTTCGTCGGTTAAAAAGTAGCTAGGCATCATGCTCCTTGCGCCAAGTACGCCTTTTTTAAACGTCTCTAAATCAAGATTATTTATCCTGGGAGCTACCAGTTCCTTTTCCTCTTTTACTTTGGTTTTTTTATTTTCTTCTTTGTATTTTGCGATCACGCTGCCCTCGCCGCCGCTGCCGTGACACTTGTCGCAGCCGATGCCGCGCGGGTTTTGATAGAGCATCTTCGC
>CAUQRE010000106.1:0-4777 GCA_963520315.1 uncultured Campylobacter sp.
ATTTTTCTCTACTCCACAGCTTGCTGCTATCTTATCTTTTAGCTCGCGGTTTAGCGGCTGCTCGGCGCGGCAAATGATCATATCTGGGCTAATGCCGATACGGCGCAGCTCGCCGACGCTGTGCTGGGTAGGCTTGGTTTTTAGCTCACCCGCGACCTTGATAAACGGAACGAGAGTTAGGTGGATATTCATCGCGCGCTTGCGGCCGACCTCGATGCGAAGGGCGCGGATAGCCTCTAAAAACGGCAATCCCTCGATGTCGCCTACCGTACCGCCGATTTCAACGATCAGTATGTCGCGACCCTCGCCCGCCTTTTTGATGCGGTCCACGATCTCGCCCACGATGTGCGGGATGACTTGGATCGTTTTGCCCAGATAGTCGCCTCTGCGCTCTTTTTCGATGACGGAGCTATAAACGCGGCCTGTCGTGAAGTTGTTATCTTGGCTTAGGCTCTCGTCTAAAAATCTCTCGTAGTGGCCCAGATCAAGATCCGTCTCCGCGCCGTCGTCGGTGACGAAAACTTCGCCGTGTTCAAGTGGACTCATGGTGCCTGGATCTACGTTGATGTAGGGGTCTGCTTTTAGCATGCTTACTTTTAGTCCGGTATTTTTAAGAAGCGTGGCGATAGAAGCCGCCGCGATGCCCTTACCCAGCGAGCTTAGCACGCCGCCGGTTATAAAAATATACTTTGTTTCATTTGAATTTTTTTGCATATCGCGCCTTTAAATTTTTTGCGCGATTATACCTTATTTAAAATTTATAAACGCTTGATAGCTAAAGAAAAAAATTTTATAAAACGGAAACTTTAAAATAATGTTTTAAGTTAAATTTCTGTAGTATATTAAGTTATGATTAAAAAATATCTCAAAAACATCTCGTCTTTGTATATCGACGGCTTTAGAAATATGAAACTCGGAAAGAGCCTGTGGCTCATCATAGCCATCAAGCTACTTATAATGTTCGGGATTTTAAAAGTATTTATCTTTGATGAAAGTTTAAATTCAAAATTTGAGAGCGACGAAGCCAAAGCGGACTTTGTAATCTCAAATTTGACAAAGGAATAAAATGTCTGAAATCGCTTCGGTCGATTGGTCTAGGGCGCAGTTTGCGCTCACCGCCATATACCACTTTTTGTTTGTTCCGCTCACGTTGGGACTTAGCTTTATCATCGCCATTATGGAGAGTATCTACATCAAAACCGGTAACGAGCAGTGGCTAAAAATCACCAAATTTTGGCTAAAACTCTTCGGTATAAACTTTGCTATCGGCGTGGCTACCGGTATCATAATGGAATTTGAGTTCGGTACCAACTGGGCGAACTACAGCTGGTTTGTCGGCGACATCTTCGGTGCGCCGCTAGCTATCGAGGGCTTGCTCGCGTTTTTTATGGAGGCGACGTTTTTTGCCGTTATGTTTTTTGGCTGGGATAAGGTTAGCAAGAAATTTCACCTCGTCTCGACCTGGCTTGTCGCTATCGGTTCAAATTTAAGCGCGCTTTGGATCCTTATCGCAAACGGTTGGATGCAGTATCCGGTGGGTATGAAATTTAACCCAGCAACCGCTAGAATGGAAATGGAAAATTTCTTCGAGGTAGCGCTTGGCCCCGTCGGTATCATCAAATTTTTACACACCGTAACTAGCGGCTACGTCGCTAGCGCGCTTTTTGTTATAGGCATTTCGGCGTGGTTTATCCTAAAAGGACGCCACCTGATCATGGCTAAAAAATCAATCGTCGTAGCGGCAAGCTTCGGGCTTGTGACGTCGCTATTTTTGATGTTTAGCGGCGACGAGAGCGCATATCAGGTCGCGCGCACTCAGCCGATGAAACTAGCCGCGATGGAAGGCCTTTATAAAGGCGAACAAAACGCCGGCCTAGTCGCCATGGGCGTGCTAGATCCGTCTAAAAAACCGGGCGACGGCAAGGACGCGTTTTTGCTTGAACTAAAAGTGCCTTACGCGCTTGGAATCATGGCTACTAGAAAATTTGATAGCTTTACTCCGGGCATCGAGGATCTAGTCTACGGCAACGAAGCGCAAAATATAGAAAGCGTCGCAAGCAAGATGGCCAAAGGCTCGATAGCAGTTAGCGCGCTAGCTAGCTACAACGCCGCTAAAAAATCGGGCGATAAGGCCGTGATGGAGCAAGCAGAGCAAACTCTGGCTCAAAATATGAAATTTCTAGGCTACGGCTACCTAAAATCCCCGGAAAGCGCCGTACCGCCGGTCGGCACTACGTTTTATAGCTTTCACTTGATGGTGGCTCTTGGTACTTACTTTTTGGCTTTATTTTTGGTCGTTACATATCTTACGATGGCAAACGATATCGAAAATTTCAAAAAGCTGCTGTGGGCGTGCGTATTTAGTATCCCGCTAGGACTAGTGGCGATCGAGGCGGGCTGGATAGTAGCCGAAGTAGGGCGCCAGCCGTGGGTCGTGCAAGACCTCATGACCGTGGGCGTGGGAGCGACGAATTTAGCCGACACCAACGTCAAAATTTCGTTCTGGCTATTTGCCGTTTTATTTACGGTGCTTTTGATAGCCGAGATAAAAATCATGCTAAAACAGATAAAAATAGGATTTGAAAACCATGCTTAGTTTAGAATTTTTACAAATTTACTGGTGGTGCGTAGTTAGCTTGCTAGGCGGTTTGCTAGTGTTTATGATGTTCGTTCAGGGCGGACAGACGCTGCTTTTTGGGCTTTGCAAAAACGAGCTTCAAAAGGACATGGTGATAAATTCTATCGGGCGCAAATGGGAGCTTACTTTTACCACGCTCGTAATGTTCGGCGGCGCGTGTTTTGCGGCGTTTCCGCTGTTTTATGCTACGAGCTTTGGCGGCGCGTACTGGGTGTGGCTGGCGATTTTGTTTTGCTTTATCCTCCAAGCCGTGAGCTACGAATACCGCAAAAAACCGGACAACTTCCTAGGTCAAAAAACCTATGAAATTTTCCTTTTTATTAACGGCTCTTTGGGCGTTATACTCATCGGTATGGCCGTTAGCACGTTTTTTTCGGGAAGCGACTTTTTACTAAACGAGCATAACTTCGTGCAGTGGCAAACTCCGTTTCGAGGACTTGAAGCGCTGGGCAACATAATGCTCTATCCGCTAGGCATCGCGGTGTTTTTTCTAGCTCGCGTTGGCGGAGCGCTCTACCTCATCAACAACATCGACGATGAGGAGATAAGAGCTAGCGCCAGAAAAGCGGCGCTAAAAAATACGATTTTGTTTTTGCCGTTTTTTCTAGCTTTTGCCGCTTGGGTGCTTAGTAAGCCGGGCTTTGGTTACGACGAAGCGGGCGAAGTTTCCGTAGTCGCGTTTAAATACGCTCGTAATTTCGCCGATATGCCGATAATAGCCGTTGCGGCGGTCGCGGGCGTTTGCGGCGTGCTGTTTGGCGTATTTAAAGGCGCGTTTACGAAAAGTATCTACGGCATCGTGCCTTTTGGCGCGGGCGTCGTGCTCGTAGTTACCGCGTTATTTTTGATATCGGGGCTAAACGGCACGGCGTTTTATCCGTCGTTTAGCGATTTACAAAGCTCGCTAACCATCAAAAACGCAAGCTCCAGCCGCTACACGCTAAACGTAATGTTTTACGTAAGCTTTTTGGTGCCCGTAGTTTTGGGCTATATCGTCGCGGTCTGGCGCGCGATGGATAGCAAAAAGATCACCGCAAGCGAGATAGAGCGCGATCATCACGCGTATTAAGGATAAAAATGATAGAAGCGATAGTTTTTCTTTTTCTTTGGGTTTTGGCGCTTTTTGGCGGATATAAATTCGTCCATTTTAACATCAAGCACGTCGAGAAAAACGATGACAAATACTTCGGAAATTTGCGCGAATAAGTGCTGAACCGCAAATCTCGTTCTACTTAAATTTTAGCTTTTGTCGCTATAATGAAGCTAAAATTTTAAGGAGAACGAGATGTTTGACTTCACTTTTCATAACCCCGTAAAAATCGAATTCGGCAGAGATAAAGAGCGAAATATCGGGCTTTATATGCGCGAATTTGACGCTAAAAGAACCCTACTGATCTACGGCAGCGATCGCATCAAAAAAGACGGACTCTTTGACAAGGTCACGGCAAGCCTAAAAGAAAACGGCATAGAGTTTATAGAACTTGGCGGCGTAGTTAGCAACCCCGTGCTAAGTAAAGTTTACGAAGGCATCGAGCTAGCTAGGAATTTTAACGCCGACAGCGTGCTAAGCGTAGGCGGAGGCTCCTGTCTAGATAGCGCCAAAGCCATCGCCGCAGGCGCGCTATACAAGGGCGACGTGTGGGACTTTTTCACGGGCAAGGATCCAAGCCGCGCACTAAAAATCTTTGACATCATAACTCTTGCGGCGACGGGCAGCGAGATGAACTCGGGCGCGGTCGTGACAAACGAAGCTACGAAGCAAAAATTCTCCATCCACGGCGACGTCCTATATCCGCTAGTCTCGGTCGTAAATCCGCAACTACAAGCCAGCGTGAGCCGCGAGTACCTAGCCTACTCCGCCGCCGACGTCATAGCGCACAGCATCGAGGGGTACTTCACCGCGAGCGTACAGCCTAGCATCATCAACCTCTACATCGAAGCCAACATCAAAACCGTGATGAAAACAACCGAAATTTTACTAGCAGGTCCCGATAACTACGATGCTAGAGCCGAGTTTGCCTGGGCGGCGACGATGGCGCTAAACGGCCTAACCTACGTCGGCACGCACGGCTACTCCTACCCGAACCACATGCTCGAGCACGCCATGAGCGCGGTCGTAAACTGCGCGCACGGAGCGGG
>CAUQRE010000107.1:0-4753 GCA_963520315.1 uncultured Campylobacter sp.
TGGGCGTTATGAAGTTTATCAAAACCGTGATCGGCAGAGACGACGTCGTAAATCCAAAGCCCGATCCCGAGCCTATAAACAAGGCTCTTGAGCGCCTAGGTAAAACAAGCGCGCAATATAAGACGAATGCCTTTATGATCGGCGATACGACGATGGATCTGGAGGCGGCGAAGCGTGCCGGGATCGTCGGCGTCGGGCTGGTTTGCGGCTACGGCAAGGAGGCTGATTTACGCGAGCATTCAAATTTGATCTTTAAAAACGCATTTGAGGCGGTTAAATTTATAGCGTAGAGATGAGTTTGGTTTACTGCCGTGCTTGTAATTTTAGAATTTAGTAGTGATCAAAATTTAAAGTCGGCTTGCCGGGAGACTGTTTTAGCGTTCGCTTGGGTTGCTAAATTCAATCATTCATAAAACGCAGCGACAAGTATGACAAGCCAAATTTAAATCAAATTTGTCGCAAGAACCAGGGTAAAAAGGCAAATTTGACCTGCCGATGCGCTCCTCCTTTTTTTCTCAAAAGGACGATTATATTAAGATAAACGCCGTAAAAATCCGTATCCAAGACTTTAAACGACTCATCACTCAGGTAGGCGTAAAGCACAACTAAGCGTTCGTGACCGGGATAGCTCGTATGTAGCCGATAGCGGCTCATTTTTCTGCTAAGCCGTCTTTAACAATAACCTCAATCCTGTTTTGGGCGATGACGAAGTAATGTATCTTCTTGCGCTAGCTATCGCAAATTTTGCTTCGTCTGCGATTTTTATTCGCTGCGGCGTAAAAGCATAAGGTAAAAATCGCGGCTAGAGCGGGTAAAACTTGCGCCCAAATTTACCACTAAATTTGAACGACTTTTAAAATCAGCCGCCAAATCAAATTTGGGGCTTTAGATTATTAAATTTGAGCTTTTTTGAAAATGTAACTTAGCTGATTAATTAGATATTTTGGAAACTAGCTCTATAATAAAAGATTTTTAAAAATCGTAAGAAAATTTAAGGCGGAAAAATGGCTAAAATAATGAAAACTATGGACGGAAACGAGGCTGCGGCGCACGCGGCTTACGCATTTACCGAGGTTGCTGGCATATACCCGATCACTCCTAGCTCGCCGATGGCAGACTACACCGATATGTGGGCGGCTCAGGGCAAGAAAAATTTATTCGGCATGCCCGTTAAGGTAGTCGAAATGCAAAGCGAGGGCGGGGCTGCGGGCACCGTGCACGGCTCGCTGCAAGTAGGCGCACTAACTACGACATACACGGCTTCGCAAGGCCTTTTGCTAAAAATCCCCAATATGTACAAAATCGCAGGCCAGCTACTACCCGGCGTCATCCACGTGAGCGCACGCTCTATCGCGGCCCAGGCGCTTTCTATCTTTGGCGACCATCAGGACATTTATGCCTGTCGCCAAACGGGCTTTGCGATGCTGGCAAGCGGCTCCGTGCAGGAAGTCATGGATATCGCGGGCGTCGCGCATCTAGCGGCGATCAAGGGTCGCGTGCCGTTTTTGCACTTTTTCGACGGATTTCGCACGAGCCACGAGATACAAAAGGTCGAGGTGCTTGACTACGCGCACTTTGATAGGCTTCTTGACCGCGAAGCGCTACAAAAATTTAGAGACGAGGCGCTAAGCCCCGAAAACCCGAAAACTCGCGGTACGGCGCAAAACGACGACATCTACTTCCAAACGCGTGAGCTAGCTAACCGCTACTACGACGCCGTGCCTGATATCGTGGCCGAGTATCTAAAAGAAATTTCAAAAATCACTGGACGCGATTATAAACCGTTTAATTACTACGGCGATCCGCACGCTACGCGCGTCGTGGTCGCGATGGGTTCGGTGACGCAAACTCTCGAAGAAGTCGTCGATCACCTGCGCGCAAAGGGCGAAAAAGTAGGCGTGCTAAAAGTGCATCTATACCGTCCGTTTAGCCTAAAATATCTCTTTGACGTGATGCCTGAGACGGTAGAAAAGATCGCCGTGCTAGACCGCACGAAAGAGCCCGGAAGCCTCGGCGAGCCGCTATATCTGGACGTCAAGGCGGCATTTTACGGACGCAAAAATCAGCCCGTGATCGTGGGCGGCCGCTACGGTCTTAGCTCAAAAGACGTCGATCCTGCGCAAATGCTAGCCGTCTTTGAAAATCTAAATTTAAGCGATCCCAAAAACGGCTTTACCGTCGGTATCGAGGACGACGTGACCTTCACCTCGCTAAAAGTCGGCGAGAAAATTTCGCTAAGCGACGCAAGCGTGAAAGAGTGCCTATTTTACGGCCTTGGCGCGGACGGTACCGTCGGAGCGAATAAAAACTCGATCAAAATCATCGGCGACAAAACCGAGCTTTACGCGCAGGCGTATTTTGCCTACGACAGCAAAAAATCAGGCGGCTATACGCGCTCGCATCTGCGCTTCGGTAAAAACCCGATCCGCTCGACCTACCTCGTCTCAAATCCTCACTTCGTAGCCTGCTCGGTCGCGGCGTATCTTGAAATTTACGACGTGATAGACGGTATCCGCGAGGGCGGGACGTTCCTGCTAAACTCGATCTGGGATGCCGAGCAGACGGTCGCTAAACTGCCGAATAAAGTAAAGAAAATTTTGGCCGAGAAAAGAGTAAATTTCTACATCATCAACGCCACTAAGCTAGCTCGCGAGATCGGGCTAAAAAACCGCACGAACACCATCATGCAGTCGGCGTTTTTTAAGCTTGCGGACATCATCCCGTTTGCCGACGCTCAAAAATACATGAAAGAGTACGCGCACAAAGCCTACGCCAAAAAGGGCGAAGCGATCGTGGAGATGAACTACAAGGCTATCGACATGGGCGCGGACGGGCTGGTTAAGGTCGCGGTCGATCCTGGCTGGGCAAATTTGACGGATGACGCGAGCGCGGAGGAAAAATACGTCGGCGACGAATTTATAGAAAAAATCGTCAAGCCTATCAACGCCGCCAGGGGCGATAGCTTGCCCGTTTCGGCCTTTGTGGGCTTTGAGGATGGACACTTTAAATCAGGCACCACGCAATACGAAAAACGCGGCATCGGCGTAATGGTGCCAAAGTGGATCGAGGAAAACTGTATCCAATGCAACCAGTGCGCCTTCGTTTGCCCGCATGCGGTGATCCGCCCGTTTCTCATCGATGAAAACGAGCTCGCCGCCGCGCCGCAAACGGTGCAAGATCACGTCCTAGACGCCAAAGGCAAAGAGGTAAAAGGGCTAAAATACAAAATCCAAGTCAGCCCGCTTGACTGCACGGGCTGCGAGCTGTGCGCTCAAATTTGCCCGAGCAAGGAAAAATCGCTCGTCATGGTGCCGCTTGCCGAGGAGATGGAGAAAAACGAGCAGGAAAACGCCGATTATTTGTTTAAAAAGGTAACCTACAAAGACGATCTAATGAGCAAAGATAGCGTCAAGGGCGTGGGATTTGCGCAGCCGCTATTTGAGTTTCACGGCGCATGCCCCGGATGCGGCGAGACGCCTTATATCGGGCTTGTCACAAGACTGTTCGGCGACCGTATGATCGTGGCAAACGCCACCGGTTGTAGCTCGATCTACGGCGGCAGCGCGCCTTCGACGCCTTATACGACGAACAAAGAGGGCAAGGGCGTAGCGTGGGCAAATTCGCTGTTTGAGGATAACGCGGAGTTTGGCATGGGTATGAACGTCGCGGTAGAGACGCTGCGCCACCGCATCGAGGACGTAATGCTACGCACCAAAGACGCCGCGCCAAATGCCCTAGCCGCGCTATACTCCGACTGGATCGCGCACAAAAACGACGGCGAGAAAACGACGCAAATCTCTAAAATTTTAACGCCGATTTTGGAGCAAAATTTAGACGTAGAGGGCGTAAAAGAAATTTTAGAGCTAAAAAGATACCTCGTCAAAAAATCCCAGTGGATCATCGGCGGCGACGGCTGGGCCTACGACATCGGCTTTGGCGGACTTGACCACGTGCTAGCTAGCGGCGAGAACGTAAACGTGCTCGTACTTGACACCGAGGTCTACTCAAACACCGGCGGCCAAAGCTCAAAATCAAGCCGCGCGGGCTCCATAGCGCAGTTTACGGCCTCCGGTAAGCCGATGCAGAAAAAAGATCTAGGCTACATCGCGATGACCTACGGAAATATCTTTGTAGCTCAAATCAACTCAAACGCCAGCCAGGCAAACACGATAAAAGCCATCGCCGCGGCCGAGGCCTACGACGGGCCTAGCCTCGTGATAGCGTATTCGCCGTGTATCGCGCACGGCATAAAAGGCGGCATGGCCTACTCCGGCGGTCAAGGCGAGCTAGCGACCAAGTGCGGCTACTGGCCGACCTACGTCTACGATCCGCGACTAATCAAAGAGGGCAAAAATCCGCTCAAAATGACCTCAAAAGAGCCCGATTGGTCGCTTTACGAGGAGTTTTTGCTAAACGAGGTTCGCTACAACTCGCTTAAGAAAACTAACCCGCAGCACGCGGACGAGCTGCTGGCTAAAAACAAGGCCGACGCGCAAAGACGCTACCGCCAGCTAAAACGCCTAAGCTTGGCTGACTTTAGCGATGAGGTCGAGTCTGGCGCGCCTGAAAGCGCCGAGGATGCCTCTGCCGGCACCGCAGCCGAGTAAAGCGCAAATTTCTCTCGCCTAAATTTGGCAGGCGAGGGAAAATTTCCGTAAATTTAGCCACTCGTTTGGGCGGTTAAATTTGCTTTCAAATTTGAAAATATCAAATTTAACGCGGCAAATTTAAAAGGCGCAAAATGAGCCAAACC
>CAUQRE010000108.1:0-4744 GCA_963520315.1 uncultured Campylobacter sp.
GAGTTTTGGAGCAAGCTTGACGATTTCATCAAAACCACGC
The DNA here is from genome assembly GCA_963520315.1 of uncultured Campylobacter sp. Lineage (GTDB taxonomy): Bacteria > Campylobacterota > Campylobacteria > Campylobacterales > Campylobacteraceae > Campylobacter_A. Next base: position 41 of record CAUQRE010000108.1, read on the forward strand.
TGATACGCGAAAAAGCCGTTAGCAAGGAGGATTTGTCGCTTTATACGATCAGCGACGATCTGGACGCCGTGCGGGACGAAATTTTGGGGATATTAAACTAAGCCGGTTTTGCTAAAATCGTTCGAATTTTGAGGATTTGGCGATGCTTGACGGGATGCGATAAGGGGTTACTATTGCGCTATTTTGCCCCGTTTTTATCGTTATTTGCGGCCGTATCGCTCTCAAATTTGACGCCGCGCGTATCCATGACGATTTTAACTGCCACTATTTTTGCCGCAACGACGGCGCGTGCGGTACGCGAAAATTTAAAACTCTAAAATACCGCAAGGCTTAAGGGTTAGTTAAATTCGGTCGGTGAATCTGCCGGTTGCTTTTATCTAGCGTACGGCGTTAAATTTTGATTTTTGTAAATTTGTTCGCGCGGTTTGGTTTGTGTTTTTTTCAAGCGGATTTGCCGATATACTTGTCTTTTACGTAAAATTCGGTAAATTTGACTGTGTCATCGCTGTTTGCAAATCCTGCTTTGCCGTCTCGGTGCGTAAAATCTAGAGCCGAGCAAGAGGCGTGAAAGCCAAATACCTCGCCATCCTTGGCTCGCAAATTTATAGCGTATTAAGCTATTTTTTATATAATCGCGTCAAATTTATACGAAATTGTCTTATTGTGGGGCTAAGGCGAGATTTGTAAATTTAAAAGCTAAATTTAAAATGCAAAACTTTAGGGTGCGGTATTTTTAGATGATTTTTGCGGTTGTGCGGTAAATTTTCGGCGTAGATAGAACATATAGTTCATCGAGCCGAAAATTTACAAACTCCGTAAAAAGCACTAAAAAGACAAGCCCTCGCAATAGGAAAGAAAAAATGAAAATTTTAATGGCCATGAGCGGCGGCGTCGACTCCACCATGAGCGCCAAAATGCTGCTAGAAGCGGGTCACGAGGTCGTGGGCTGCTATATGAAACTACACAAAAAGCCCGGATATCATGAAAAAAATATCGATAAAGTCGCCCGCGCGTGCGGGTATCTGGGCATCCCTTATCACGTGCTTGATTTGCAAGAGCAGTTTGACAGATACGTCTATATGCCGTTTGTTAGCTCCTATAAAGAGGGCAAGACGCCAAACCCCTGCGCGCTTTGTAACCACTTTATAAAAGTCGGCGAACTGCTAAAATTTGCTAAAAGTATCGGCTGCGAAAAGCTCGCTACAGGCCACTATATCCGCGTGCAAGACGGCTTTATCAGAGTCGCCGCCGATCCTAGCAAAGACCAGAGCTACTTCGTAGCGCAGGTGCCAAAGGAGATAATAGCCGATATGATTTTCCCGCTCGGGGATAAATTTAAAAAAGATATAAAAGAGCTGGCAAAATCTCTACCGAACTTTCGCGAATACGGCGAGCAGGCCGAGAGCAGCGAGATTTGCTTCGTCGAGGACACCTATATCGAGGTGCTAAACAAGCACTACGAGACCGACCTGCCCGGCGACGTGGTCGATAGCGCGGGCAGGGTGATCGGGCGACATAACGGCTATATGCACTACACGATCGGCAAGAGGCGCGGATTTGAGGTGTTTGGGGCGCACGAGCCGCATTTCGTGCTAGCTATCGACGCGGCAAATAACCGCATCGTCGTGGGTAGCAAAGAGGAGCTTGAGCGCGGCAAGATCGCGGTAAACAGCCTAAATTTGTTCGTAGACGAGAGCGAGTTTGACTGCGACGTGAAGGTACGCTACCGTAGTATCGGGCTAAACGCGCACGTAAAAGTGTTAGAGGGCGGCACGGCCGAGGTCGAGCTAAAACAGAGCGCGTTTGGCGTGGCTAGCGGGCAGCTAGCGGTATTTTATAGAGGCGAGCTGGTTATCGGCAGCGGATTTATCCTATAAACGATACGTAAACCGGCTAGTTTATGCAAGGGCGGGTATAAATTTAGTTTTTGCTCGCTTTTGCAAATTGCTTATAAAATATCCGCGCGTCGGGGCAAATTTTGTATACTTAAAAATCAGTCGACGCAATTTGGGTAACGTAAGTCATAAAAGTGAAAAGGCAGGCATCTTTGCTTTGCCCATTTACGGCTTTTGCAAATGTCTGCGGCAGCAGAGGTGCGCGGCTGCGCAAACATTAAAACAAGCTCATTTTGCTACAAAAAGTTAGAAAAAAATCATCGTTGGCAAATCGTTTTTGATCATAACGCTAAATTTCTTTGCTAAATCTGATATTTAAAATTTAGTTATAATTATTTAGCAAGATAATCTTACGGCGATAAATTTAGCGGTTTATTATCTTAAAAGCTCCCTTGGATATAAATTTGGCAGTGCGGCCTTTTAGTTAATTTTTATCAAATTTAAATCTGTATACGTGCATTTTTATGATCTATAGTTTTAAAAATTTCGCCAAATTCGATTAAATCCTTGCTAAATTTTATTAATTTTTTATTCTAAGATAAGTAGAATTCAGCCTAAGAAATCGGGTCGATTTTACCTTTTCAAAGGATACTTTATGAATTTTTCAAATTCAAAATGGTTTATCGTTTCAGGTGCGGCGCTTGGCGCTTTAGGTGCGCTACTTGTGTATTTCGGCAACCCCGGCAACATGGGCGTTTGCGCGGCTTGCTTTTTACGCGATACGGTAGGAGCGCTCGGCTTTCACCGCGCAGGAGTTGTGCAGTACGTGCGCCCGGAGATCATCGGGCTTATTTTGGGCGGCTTTTTGGCTAGCGTGCTTTGGACGAAGGAGTTTAGCGCGACCACGGGCTCATCGCCTTTTGTGCGCTTTTTTCTCGGATTTTTCGCGATGATCGGCTGCCTCGTGTTTTTGGGCTGCCCGTGGAGGGCGTTTTTGCGTCTTGGCGGCGGCGATATGACGGCGATTGCGGGAGTCGTCGGTATTTTTGTGGGCGTGTGCGCGGGCGTATTTTTCAAAAAGCTCGGCTACGGCCTCACGCACGAGACTAAAACTCAGGCCGCGATAGGTATTTTGCCGACGTTTATCGGTATTTTGCTGCTTGCCGCGCTTGCGTTTGGACTAAAGCTCGGCGAAAACGGCGCGCTTTTTAGCTCCGCAAAAGGCCCGGGCTCCATGCACGCTCCGATCTTGATCTCGCTTGGTTTTAGCATCGTCGTGGGCACGCTAATGCACAAAAGCAAATTTTGCAGCGTCGGGGCGTTTGGCAGGCTTTTTAAAAAGGATTTTTTGATGTTTATGGGAATCATCAGCATCGTGGTGTTTGCTAGTATCGTAAATTTAGCGCTCGGGCAGTATAAATTCGGCTTTGAAGGCCAGCCTATCGCGCACAACGACGTGCTTTGGAATTTCCTTAGCATGACGCTAGCAGGGCTTTGCTTTAGCCTCGGCGAAGGCTGCCCCGGCAAGCATCTCGTGCAAATGGGCACTGGCAATCTAAGCTCGGTAATCTTCGTCATCGGTATGGCGGCGGGCGCGGCCGTAGCGCATAACTTCTTGCTCGCCAGCTCTCCGAGCGCCGTAACGGCGGCGGCTCCGTGGGCGGTGGCGATGGGGTTTGTTTTTGCGGTTTATGTGGGATTTTTTCACAAAAAAGCCGCTTGATTTCCCATAATTTTGCTTCGACTTCGTCTCGCAACCGCTAATCGCTTCGCTGCGGACGAACGGATTTTAACTTTGCGCAAAGCGCTCGTTACTAGACTTCGCTACGAGGAGGCTTTAAAATTTTAAACCCGTTTTGGTTACGTATTTCATATACGCGCCCTCACGGGTTAAAATTTTAAAGCTAAACTATGCCTATTCCGTCTTGAATATTTGTCGTATATCTTAACTAAATTTGTAAATTTGACATTTTTGCGGTGCGGATCTGGGCGAGCAAAGGACGAAATGCCGAATTTTCAAATTTGATTTATATAAAAAGCGAGCCGAAATTTGCCGAATTTGATGGCGATCGGGAGTAAAAGCGGGCTAAAACATCATGTTCTAGCCCGCAAGAAATAAAGCTCTTATCTAAAAAGCCGACAAATTTGCTCGGCGCGTATATCAAAGCCGAGCCAAGTAAATTTAGCCTAAAAGCCCGGCGCCTTTGATCGCTTGGCTGCGCTCTTTTGCGTAGATGCGCTCGCCTCCTATGACGTCGTATTTCCAGATCGGCGCATTAGCCTTAAAGTCCTCGACAAACTCGTTTATTAGCCGCAAGGCGACCTTTCTTTGCGGGCTTACCACGCCTGCGACGTAGGAGCTCTCGTGTACCGGCACGTCACCTCGCGAATGCGCAAAAAGCACGTATGCGCCCAGATCCTTCGCCTTTTGCTCCCAGCCCGCTAGCCATTTGTGCAGGATCGGCTCGTAGATGTCAAAGCTAAGCGCGCTTATGCCGCCTTCCTCGCGCACGATACCCGTAAACGTGATGAGCGCACCGCAGTTTTTATTCTTAAACTCGTCGTACCAGGCGTTTGTAATCGCCTTGGCGTCGAGGCTTCCTTCAAAAATCTGCATATCAGCCTCCGCAAACCGGCGGTAAAATGGAAATTTTATCACCGTCTTTTAGCGGCGCGTCTAGCGAGCTCGCGATCTCGTCGTTTACGGCGACGGCGCAGATTTTTAGCCACTCGCTAAGCTGCGCGTATTCGCCTAGTTTTTCTTTTACTTCGCTTAAATTTGCCGCTTCTAGCTTTAAATTTTCCATTTTGATTGGGCCCAAAAACTCGATTTCTACCATAAATTCGCCTTTGAAATTAAATTTTTTTC
>CAUQRE010000109.1:0-4737 GCA_963520315.1 uncultured Campylobacter sp.
CTTGGAGCCGAGTCATTTGCCATTTGCGCTTGCGTTTGCGGCGTCAAATTTTCCGTTTGCTCGTCCTGCTCGCCGCTTTCAAATTCGGCGCCCAAATTTTGCTCCGAGGCTGTAGCTACTCCCTCCTCGCTACCGCCTGCAAATAAATTTCCAGTCAAATTTGATGGCTCTTGCTCTTGGGCGTTTTGATTTGTATTTCCCGGCGCGTCGTCCGTGTCAAATTTAGCACCCTCACGGTTTGATGCAGTTTGGGCGTCATTAAATTTAACCTCGCCGCCGCGTTCATCGTCCAAATTTACAGCGCTTTCCGCCGTCAAATTTTCCGACGCGCCCCCTATTTCGGGGCTTTGCTTGGGAGTTATCTTTATCTTTGCGCTCTCGCCAAAAAGACTGCGCAAAATCTGCAAAATCACCTTCGAGCTCTCGCGAAGCCGCCTCTGATCCTCGCCGGACGCGCTTGAGGCCAGACTCATGCAACCGCTTGAGAAGTCCAAAAACTCGATACAGTTCTTAAAACATTCGCCAAGATCAAAGCTGCGGTCGTAAATTTTGGCCAAAAACGCTTCGTAGGCCGGGTTTGGAGTTTTCGCGGCGCCGGTTTGGCCGCCTAGCTCTTGGGGAATCTGGGCGCTCAAATTTGCCGAGCCGGCCAGCGTCTTCGCGCTTAAATTCTGCTCCAAAGCCGCGCCGTTTTGCGAGGCTGGTTTAGCCGCGTTTGCTCCCGTCAAATTTGACCCGTCCGTAGAGACTGAAATTTGACCCGTCTGGGTAGGAGCCCTAAACCTGGCCGCTTCGCCTCGTCCGCCAGCAAAATTTGACGCCGCAGAAGATGCGCTAAAATCAGCCGCGCGACCTTGCGAATCCGCAAATTTTTCTCTCGCGTCCACGGCTATCATCTCGTCGATCGATTTTAGATTTATCGCCTCGATCATCATAAAAAGCATCACGCCAAGCACGAATCCGCCGTCGCTGCTGACGCTTAGCATCGAGCGCGCCTGCGAGAGGATCCTAAAAAATCTCTCGTATAAAAGTAGCGAGTATTTCGGACTTTGCGTGAGGAAATTCGCCTTGAGATTGGCCGTTATCTCGTCTATCACCATCTCGGCGTCGTAGCTCTCCAGCTGCGCTACCGCCGCGCTCACGGCCGATTTATCACCGCTCATTACAAGAGATAAAATCTCCTCTATGCGCTGCGGATCAAGTAGCCCCAGCATCTGCGCGACGGCGCTTTGCGTGAGCTCGCCCTTGGTGTAGATGATAGCCTGATCTAGCAGCGTGAGAGTGTCGCGCAGCGAGCCCGCGCCGCTGCGAGCGAGGATCTCGAGGGCCTCTTTTTCGTGCGGGACGTTTTCGCGGTTTAGGATAAAGTCAAGATGCGCGACGACGTCCGGGCGCGAGATCTGGCGAAATCTAAAATGCTGCGTGCGCGATAGCACCGTAGCCGGGAGCTTGAGCGGATCGGTCGTAGCCAGGATAAATTTGACGTAGGGCGGCGGCTCCTCGAGTGTCTTTAGCAGCGCGTTAAACGCGGGCGTGGAGAGCATGTGCACCTCGTCGATGATAAAAATCTTAAAGCGCGCGATCGCCGGAGCGTACTTGGTCTGCTCGATGAGGCCCTTTATATCGTCGATACCGCGGTGGCTGGCCGCGTCCATCTCGATGATATCGATGTGGCGGCCTTCGTTTGCGGCGATGCAGTTGGCGCACTGCTCGCAGGGCCGGCTAGTCGGGCCGTGATCGCAAACAAGCGCCTTTGAAAATATCCTCGCGCTTGAGGTCTTGCCGCTACCGCGAAGCCCCGAAAAAAGGTAGGCGTGAGTGAGGCGGTTCTCGTCCAGAGCGTGCGTGAGGCTGGTGCTGACGGCCTCCTGGCCTACGAGCTCGCTAAAATTTCGCGGTCTATATCTAAGCGCTAATGCTTGCAACACGGATTTTTCCTTAAATTTAAAATTAAGATATTCTACTTTTTTTTGGATAAAAATTTAATATATCATGACTCGGCGCGTCGCTAGGCGAGATAAATTTCGGCGAGCAAATTTGCCTGCAAGCGCTAATCCGTCGCGTGCCGGTATCTGGCGGGCAAATTCCCTACAAAACCGCGATAAATTTAACGCAAAATAGTCTCGCCAAAACGCCGCCAAATTTAGCTACGGATATTTTGGCAATTTCGCGATTTTTGCTATAATCGCGCGAAAACGAAATTCAAAAAAGGTAGAAAATGAGAAAAGTTATATTGTGCGCGCTTGCTTTGGTATTTGGACTATTGGCTGCGGGTTGCGAGAGGAACGACTATCAGCACCCGATGTACCGCTCTACTAAAAATAAATAACTTCAAATCAGGCGGTTACTCGCCGCCTTAATCTTAAATTTATCTAGCTAACGTTTTATAAATTTTGACGCACTAAAATAAAAAAGCGGCAAATTTTAGCAAACGAAGCGGATCAAATTTGAGCTAAATTTATTTACTCAAATTTGATCCCGGTGCTGCGCCCTAAATTTACCGCCCCAAACGCATGCGACTAAAAAGGCTCAAATCAGCTACAGATCGCCAAACAGCGCCTTTAGATCCTTCGCGTTTTCGTCTTTGCTCTCGCCTCTAGCGCCTAGTTCGTTTAGCTCGATCTCGTGACCGGTTAGCATGCTAGCTAGCCTGATATTTATGCCGCTTTTGCCGATAGCCTTGCTCTTTTGCTCGGTTACTAGGCTCACGACGGCTTTGTTGTTCTCGCCGATTTTAACCGAGCTGATAATCGCCGGCGCCATCGCTCGCGTGATGAGGATAGTAGGCTCGGCCGAATACTCGATCGCGTCGATATTTTCGCCGTTTAGCTCTTTTGTCACGGCGTTTATGCGCACGCCTTTGGTGCCCACGGTCGCGCCTACGGGATCGACGTTAGGCGAGGTGGCTACGAGCGCTACTTTAGCGCGTTCGCCCGGGATTCTAGCGCTTGCGGCGATCAGCACGAGGCCGTCTTTGATCTCCGGTACTTCGGCTTTTAGCAGCGCTTCGAGGAATTTTGGCGACGTGCGGCTTAGCTCGTCCTTGATACCCATAGATTTGTCGATATAGACGCTTTTTATGACGGCTTTTACGACGTCGCCAGGCTTAAATTTCTCGCCTTTTATGCGGTTTTTGCGCGGCATCACGGCTCGTAGCTCGTCTATCTCGATAAAGGTATTTTCATCGCTATCCACGCGCGTGACAGAGCCGAAAACCATGTGGCCGACCATGTCTTGATATTTTTGGAAGATTTTTTCCTCCATCAAGCGCTGGATGTGGTACTCAAGCTCCTTGTGAAGCGTCTGCGCGGCGGTGCGGCCGAGGTTGTCGGTAGATAGCTCGTATGTTAGCTCGTCGCCGATCTCTACCCCAGAGTCTACTTTTTTAGCTTCGCTTACGCCGAGATAATGCTCGTTATCCTCGGCCAAGCGCTCGTCGCCATCCTCTACGACGGTGATTTTTTGATATAGATGAAGGGTCTTGGTAGCATTATCTATAACCGCGTCGTATTCGTAGTTTTCGCCGTAAATTTTCTTTGCGGTGTTGATAATGGCTCTTATGACGCGCTCTTTTACGTCTTCGATTTCGAGCCCTTTTTCATTTGCGATAGATTCTATGATATCCGCTATTTTTTCCATATTATTTTTGCTCCGTTATTTAAATTTGGGGGAATTTTTGAGTTAGAGGGGTATTATACAAGCTTTATACTTTTAAGAAGTTTAATGCGTTTTTTAAGATGTTTTTGCTATATTCACAGATTAAATTAAAGATTTCAAAGGATTAAAAATGGAGCTAAAACTCGCTAGAACGCAACTTGACGCCAAACCAAAAACGATCTCTCTTGAAAAAATCGAAGCGGCATTTGCTAAAGATCCGCAACAAATTTTCTATTTCGACAGAGAAAACAGCCACAAACAACTCATCGCTTTGGTCGAATTTTTCGAGGAAAAGGGCCTTAGCGTCTATCACCGCACCGTTCGCTACGGCCTAGACGAAAACGACTACATGTACGAAGTGCATATTTTATAAGGCGAGTTTTGAGCAAAAAGGTATTTATCCAAACGCTAGGATGCGCTATGAACGTCCGCGACAGCGAGCATATCGTCGCCGAACTAAAAGAAAAGGAAAATTACGATTTAACGGACGATATCTCCGAGGCCGACCTCATCCTCATCAACACCTGCTCGGTGCGCGAAAAGCCCGTGCATAAGCTTTTTAGCGAAGTCGGAAGCTTTGAAAAAGTAAAAAAAGCGGGCGCAAAAATCGGCGTTTGCGGCTGCACGGCAAGCCATCTGGGAAGTGAAATTTTTAAACGAGCGCCTTACGTGGATTTCGTTTTAGGCGCGCGAAACGTCAGTAAAATTTCAGCCGCGGTTAAGACGCCTAAATTTATCAGCACCGACATAAATCACGACGAGAGCGAGTACGCATTCGGCGAATTTCGCGGCTCGCCGTATAAAAGCCACATAAATATCTCGATCGGTTGCGATAAAAAATGCACCTACTGCATCGTCCCGCACACCAGAGGCGACGAGATCTCGATCCCTGCAAATTTGATCCTGCGCGAAGTAAAAAAAGCGGCCGAGGGCGGAGCCAAGGAGATTTTCTTACTCGGGCAAAACGTAAACAACTACGGCAAGAGATTTTCAGGCGCGCACGAGAAGATCGATTTTAGCGACCTGCTCGTAAAGATTAGCGAGATAGATGGCGTCGAGCGCATACGATTTACCAGCCCG
>CAUQRE010000110.1:0-4735 GCA_963520315.1 uncultured Campylobacter sp.
CTCGAGCATCTTTTCAAAAAAAGCAGTGTAGTTTTTCGGTATCGAGGGGATGTTTTCCTCGCTTAGTTCTTTAATAATCGCCTCGGAAAAACCGTAGATGTTTAATTCGCTTTCTACGGCCTTTTCATCCTCTTTTTTTACTACTACGGTATCACTTTTTTTGTTGTCTAACTTTATCAAATTCTACTCTTTACTTAAAGCTTTTCTCCAAAACTTTATCTATAATCCCGTACTCTTTGGCTTCGGCAGAGCTCATGAAAAAATCTCTGTCGGTGTCTTTTTGGATTTTAGCTAGTTTTTGACCCGTATTTTTAGCTAGGATCGCGTTTAAAATTTCTTTCATACGCAAGATTTCCTTCGCCTGAATCTCTATATCCGTCGCCTGTCCGCGCGCACCGCCTAAAGGCTGGTGGATCATAATACGCGAATTTGGCAACGCATAACGCTTGCCCTGCGCGCCGCAGCTAAGCAAAAACGCGCCCATAGACGCCGCCTGACCTATGCAGATCGTGCAGACGTCGGGCTTGATGTAGTTCATCGTATCGTAAATGCTAAATCCGCTCGTTATCACGCCGCCGGGGCTATTTATATATAGATATATGTCTTTGTCCGGATCTTCGGCCTCTAAAAACAGCATCTGAGCCACGATCGCAGACGCCATGCCGTCCTCGATCTCGCCGCTAAGCATTATTATGCGGTCTTTTAGCAGGCGCGAGTAGATGTCGTAGCTTCTCTCGCCCTTGCTCGTGCGCTCGATGACGTAGGGGATGTAGTAGCTCATTACTCCGCCTTTTTCTCTTTTTTATCGTTTTTTTCGCTCTTTAGTGCAAACATCTCGTTAAATAGCTTCTCCTCGATCATCGACATTTTGATCGCAGGTAAAATTCCTTGATTTTTATAATTTTCAAGGTGCTGTTTCGGATCTACGCCCGAGCGGTACGCCTCAAAATACACCGCTTGGATCAGCTCTTGGTCGCTTACTTTGATATCTCTGCGGCGCGCCAGCTCGTCTATTATAAACGTTAGCTTCACGCTTTTTACCGCGTCGTCGCGGTATGTCTCGCGCTGTTTAGTTAGAGCGTCTTTGTCCTCTCTAAATTTAGCCATCTGCTCAGGCGTAAAGCTGCTCCAAGCGCCGCGGAACTGCATATCCATCTCTTGCTCTACGATATTTTTCGGCACGTCGAAGTTAAATTTAGCCACGATCGCGTCGGCAAATTTAGGCTTTAGCTCTTCGTTTACGTTTTTGGCGTGCTTGTCGGCTTTGATCTGCTCTTTTAGTCTCTCTTCAAATAGCTCTACGCTTACCTTTTCCTCGCCCGGCATGATGCGTTTTAGCGTCTCTTCATCGATCTCTTCAGGCACTTTTTTGCCTTGGATTTCGTGCAGTTTTACTTTAAACGTCGCGTCTTTGCCCGCAAGGTGCGCAGCGCCGTACTCGGCCGGAAATTTAACCTTCACGTCGCGCTCTTCGCCGACCTTTAGCCCGATCATGCCGTCCTCAAAGCCCGGTATAAACTGACCTGAGCCGATTTCTAGCAGGTAGTTTTCGGCTTTGCCGCCCTCAAACGCCTCGCCGTCTACGAAACCCTCGAAGTCAAATTTAGCAAAATCGCCCTTTTCAAGCGCGGCTTTTTCCACTTTTTCTAGCGGAGCCATCATTTTTAAAATTTCGTTTTTTCTCTCGTCGATCTCTTTTTTCGTTACGCGCGGCGCGCTGACGCTCTCTATCAGCTCCTCGTAGCCGTCGATGTTTATGACGGGTTTAAACGAGATTTCGATCTCTGCGTCGATCTCGTTCTCGCCTCTGTCGAATTTCGTCACGATCGGCTCGCCGATAACTTCTTCAAATTTTCTATTTAGCTCTTTTAGTCCGGCGTCTATCGCGTCTTTTAGCGCGTCTTGCTCGGCATCGGCGGTTAGTTCTTTTTCGTAGCGTTTTAGCACCACGTTTACCGGCACTTTGCCCGCTCTAAATCCGTCTATTTTCATATTTTTCGCAGCTTTTTTAGCGGCGTTTTCGAGCTTGGCTTTTACGTCCGCGCTCGGTATTTTCGCACTTAGCGAAGCATTTACGGCGTCGATCGCCTTGGTTTTGATTTGCATTAAATTCCTTTAAAAAATAAAAATTTCCTAGAGTGTAGCAAAATTTTCCTTATTCATAGTATAAATTTAAGCGCGCGAAAGGCGAATTTAAGTAAAATCGTTTATCAAATTTAAACAGGCGAAATTTAAACCAGGAACGCAAATGCAAAAAAATTTAGAAAACGAGAATTTAAAAAAAGAAAAGTTTGAAAGCTGCGTCGAGCAGATGCTAGAGCTAGTGGGCGAAGACCCGCGCAGAGAGGGGCTGGCTAAAACTCCCGAGCGCGTTTTTAAAGCTTACGAGTTTTTAACGAGCGGCTACTTTCAAGACCCAAAAGTCGTGCTAAACGACGCGCTGTTTGATAGCTCAAATAACGAAATGGTGCTCGTGCGCGATATCGAATTTTATAGCCTTTGCGAGCATCATCTGTTGCCGTTTTTCGGGCGCGTGCACGTAGCCTATATCCCAAATCACAAGGTCGTAGGCCTTAGCAAAATCCCGCGTATGGTAAATATCTTCGCCCGCCGCCTGCAGATCCAAGAACAGCTCACCGAGCAGATCGCGCAGGCCGTGCAAGAGGTCATCAAGCCAAAAGGCGTGGGCGTCGTCATCGAGGCGCGCCACATGTGCGTGGAGATGCGAGGCGTAGGCAAGATCAACTCAACCACGACCACGTCGGCGCTGCGAGGATGTTTTTTAAATAGCAGCGAGACTAGGCGCGAGTTTTTCTCCCTCATAAATTCGCACAAAGAAGTGAGATTTTAGTGGGTTTAGATAGCTTAAAATCAAAACTGGGCGCAAATTTATCTCTCTCTAGCGTCTTTGGCGTGATCGAGCGAATTTCTGCTACGACGATAGAGATCTCGGGGCTTCGCCCTAGCATCGGCGACATCGTGCAAATTTGCGCTAAAGATAGGAGCAAAAGCGGACTAGCGATGGTGACTGAGGTGCGGCAAAATACCGCGCTCATCTCGCCCTTTGGCTTTGTAGAAGGCTACAAGATCGGCGACTTCGTCTATCAAAGCGACCAAGGCATGAAAATCCCCGTCGGAGACGCTCTTTTGGGGCGCGTAGTCGATCCTTTTATGAATCCAAAAGACGGCAAAGGCGCGATCGCCGCCACCGAGTACGCACCGATAATGCGCGCTCCGATCGATGCGATGAAGCGCGGGCTGATAGATGAAATTTTTAGCGTCGGGGTTAAAAGCATAGACGGACTGTTAACCTGCGGTAAAGGCCAAAAACTAGGCATTTTCGCGGGTTCTGGCGTAGGTAAAAGTACGCTCATGGGCATGATAGTGAAAAACTCGCAAGCTCCGATCAAGGTAGTCGCGCTTATCGGCGAGCGCGGCCGCGAGGTGCCGGAGTTTATCGAGAAAAATTTACGCGGCGACCTAAGCGGCACCGTCGTCATCGTAGCCACTAGCGACGATAGCCCGCTGATGCGAAAATACGGGGCTTTTTGCGCGATGAGCGTGGCAGAATACTTCAAAAACCAAGGCAAAGACGTGCTTTTCATCATGGATAGCGTGACGAGATTTGCCATGGCGCAGCGAGAGATCGGTCTGGCGCTGGGCGAGCCGCCGACGTCTAAGGGCTACCCGCCCTCCGTACTCACCCTACTGCCTCAGCTGATGGAGCGCGCGGGCAAAGAGGAAGGCAAGGGCAGTATAACGGCCTTTTTCACGGTACTAGTCGACGGCGACGATATGAGCGATCCGATAGCCGACCAGAGCCGCTCGATCCTAGACGGCCACATCGTGCTTAGCCGCGAGATGACGGACTTTGGCATCTATCCGCCTATAAACATCCTAAACTCCGCCTCGCGCGTGATGAGCGACATCGCGACCAAAGAGCACAGAGCAAACGCCGCCAAGCTAAAGCGCCTCTACTCGCTCCTCAAAGAAAACGAAGTGTTGCTGCGTATCGGCGCGTATCAAAAAGGCAGCGACAAAGAGCTAGACCTTGCCATCTCAAAAAAAGAATTTATAGATAACTTCCTAAAACAAGACGCCGAAGAGGGCTTTAGCTTCGAGCAGACGCAAGAGCTGCTGGGCGGGATAAATTAGCCCCAAATTTGCAAAAAAGGCAAAAATGAAAAAAATTTTAGCTGTGCTGCTTCTAGGCTTGCTCGGCCTTGAAGCTAAGATAATCGGGCAGGGCGAGCTAGCGGACTACGGGCTGGTTTTTGCGGACGGCAATGCCGTGGATAAAGACGGCAATATAAAAGCCGTAGGTAAAAATTTTATGGTCACGGGAACCTTTTCCGACGGTCTTTGCGTGGTTTTTATAGGCGAACAGACCTTTTTTATGGACGAAAACGGCAGATTCGCCGTGCGTTTGGCGCCCGGTACGGGCTTTAAAACTAGCTTTACCGAGGGCTAGCAGCCATCGTCAAAAACGGTAAATTCGGCTTCATAGACAAAACGGGCAGGGTCGTGGTAGAACCCAAATTTGGCTATACTAGTATAGCTTTTAGAGACGGCGCGATGATTGTAGGCGAGATGAACTACGGCTACGTGGATAAAAACGGCAAAACCATCATTCCTCCGCGATACGACGAGGCAACGTATTTTTCCGAGGGGCTAGCCTCGGTGCGTATCGCCGATAAATGGAGCGTGATAGACAAAAGCGGCGCTACCGTTTCAA
>CAUQRE010000111.1:0-4721 GCA_963520315.1 uncultured Campylobacter sp.
GTCCGCGCTAAAGCGAATTAAAAATTAAAGCTCGTCTTAATCTTTAGAAATTTATGCAGTGCTTCCTCGTTTTCTTTTAGCGCGGCGGCATAAACCGAGCGAGTGAGTTTAAATTTAGAGATGTTTATCTCAAACAGCCTGCCGTTTTTTAGCTCGTTTTCGATCAAAAATCTCGGTAAAAACGCCACGTACGTATCGGCATGGTTTGACGCCAACGCGCGGCAGACCATTATCGAACCGTCTAGCGAATACGCCACGTCAAGCGCATGCGCGTCCACGCCGTGCTTATGCAAAATATCATCAAGATAGGTGCGCGTTCTGTCTTTGATAAATTTAAATTTAACCAGCTCCTCAGCCTTCACGCTTTCGGCGATTTTTTTATTTGAAACCAAAATAAGCTCGTAGTCAAATAGTTTTTTAACGAGCAAGCTGCTATCAAGCGACTGCTCCAGGATGATAGCGATGTCGCTGCGGCGGTCTTTTAGGTAGTTTATGAGCTCGCTTTGCTCTTTTATCCTGATATCTAGCTCGCTGCCTACGCTTTGCGAGATTTTATCCAGCAACATCGATATGACCGCTTCGGCGATAAGCTGCGTGGTGGCGATTACTAGCGGCGCTTTGTCCGTTTTTATGCGCGCCAGCTCGTCTTTAAAGCGAAACATCGCGCTTTCAAACTGGGTACAGAGTTTGTAAAATTTCTCGCCCTCGCGAGTTAGGACGATGCCGTTTTTCTTACGCATTATTAGCGTGGCTTGTAGCGCCTCTTCAAGCTTTTTCATCTGCAAAGTAACTGCAGGCTGCGAGATACCCAGCGCTCTTGAAGCCTTTGAAAAACTACGCTCCTTAACTATCTCCATAAAGGTATAAAATTTACTAAAGTCATTGATCACATCAGACTCCTTATTATTATATCAGCTTATAAAATCATCTTTTTAACATTGTATTGATTTATATCTGAAAACGCTCTTAATCTGACCCGAATTTATAACAACGGCGATTTTTAAGCTTATTTTGTTAGAATTTAATAATCTTAAAACGAAAAAGCAGGAAATTTAATGTCCGATCTACTAGACGACCTAAACGAAAGCCAGCGCGAGGCCGCCTCGCATACGGACGGAGCGATGCTGATTTTAGCCGGAGCCGGCAGCGGCAAAACCAAAACCATCACCACTCGCCTAGCCTATCTCATAAGCGAGCTAGGCATCCCGCCGTCAAATACCCTAACGCTAACCTTCACCAACAAAGCCGCAAGCGAGATGCGAACCCGCGCGCTAAATATGCTAGGCGTCGCCGGTAAAAATTTCACTCCGCTACTTTGCACTTTTCACAAATTCGGGCTTTTGTTTTTAAAATTTTACATCGACCGCCTAAAGCGCAAAAACAACTTCGTCATCATCGACACCGACGATAAAAAGCGTATCTTAAAAGGCTTTGAGGGCGATATCGCGACCTCGGTTTTAGCTAACGAAATCTCAAATTTTAAAAACTCGCTTTTAAGCGTAGAAGAGGTTTTAAATCAAGGCGATATCTTTGCAAACGGGCAAAATTTCAAAGACGGCTACCACGCAAAGCTAGCAAATATCTACAAGCTTTACGAGGAGTACTTGGCGGCAAACAATCTCGTTGATTTTGACGACCTGCTGTGCCTTAGCTATAAAATTTTAGACGAGGACGAGGCTCTAGCGCGCGAAATTTCACAGCGCTACTCCTACATCATGGTGGACGAGTACCAAGACACCAACGACTTACAGTATAAGCTCCTGCGCAAACTCTGTCTAACGCACGAAAATATTGCGGTCGTGGGCGATGATGATCAGAGTATCTACGGCTGGCGCGGCGCGAAAATCGAAAATATATTAAATTTTAAAGACCAGTTTAAAGACGCCAAAGTCATAAGACTAGAGCAAAACTACCGCTCGACGAGTCAAATTTTACGCGCGGCAAACGAGCTCATCGACCATAACAGAAACCGCTTAGGTAAAGAGCTAAAAAGCACCAAAGAAGGCGGCGAGGACGTCGCGCTAATGGAATCGGACGACGAAACGATGGAGAGCCTAAAGGTAGCTAAGCGTATCAAAAAGCTGCTTGATAGCGGCGCGCAGGCTAGCGATATCGCGATCTTGTACCGCATAAACGCCCTATCCCGCTCCCTCGAAGAAGGCCTAACCAAAGAAAAAATCCCGTACAAAATGGTCGGCGGAGTTAAATTCTACGAGCGTGCCGAGGTCAAAGACGTCATCAGCTACCTAAGACTAGTCGCAAACGAGAACGACGACTTCTCGCTAAAGCGCGTCATAAATCGCCCAAAACGCGGCCTTGGCAAAGTAAGCCTCGCAAAGATCGAAAAAATAGCTTTCGAGCATAAGCTTTCGCTATTTGAAGCGATATCTAGCCTGGACGAAAACGACAAGGATCTAAGCAAAAAGATCGTCGCAAGCCTTGGCGAATTTGCGGCAAATTTAAGAGAGCTAAAAGAGTGCGACTCGCCGTACGAGCTAGTAGATAAACTAGAAGCCAAATTTGGCATCAAAAAATACTACGAGAGCTTACCCGACGGCTCCGAACGCGTGGCGAACATCGACGAGTTTTACGCTACGATCAAGGATCAAATCAAGCAAAATCCAAGCTTTTCTATAGAGGAGTTTTTAAACGAGATCGCGCTGCAAAGCGAGCAGGATAACATCGGCGGCGAAGCGATATCTATCATGAGTATCCACGCTAGCAAGGGGCTTGAGTTTGAGCATCTTTTCGTGATCGGGCTTGAGGAGGGATTTTTCCCGCTTCTAGGAGAGGGCAGCGACATCGAGGAGGAGCGACGCCTAGCCTACGTCGCCATCACCCGCGCCAAAAAAACCCTGACGCTAAGCTTTGTAAATTCGCGCTTTTATAAAGGCCAGCGAACGAGACTGGAAAAGAGCAGATTTTTAAGCGAGGCGGGCGTTTGCAGCGGCAGTCTCATCATCCAAACGCAAGCGCAAACCGCGGGCGAATATAAAAAAGGTGACCTCGTCAAGCATAAAATTTTCGGTATCGGGCGCGTGACGGCGGTAACTAAGATCAAAAAAGAGCTAAAGCTAACGATAAATTTCGGCGGAATCAGCCGCGAGATAATGTCTAGCTTCGTCGAAAAAGCGGTGTGAGAATGGGCGAATTTGAGGCTCTATGGGCAAGATACGACGTCAAATTTGATCAAATTTACACGCTCAAATTTGACGCTCGCGGATCAAATTTAACGCAACATCCAAAGGGCAAATTTAAATGAACGCGCTTTTCGTCGCAAACAAACCCGCAGGCATAAGCTCAAATCATTTTTTAAGCAGGCTAAAACGCAAATACGGTGTCAAAAAGGCGGGCTTTTCGGGCACGCTTGATCCGTTTGCTAGCGGCTGCCTAATCGTTGCTCTAGGAAATCACACGCGGCTTTTTAACTACATAGATAAAACGCCAAAAATCTACGAAGCGACGATGTGGCTGGGTGCGACGAGCGCTAGCCTGGATAACGAAAACATCGAGGAGACCCGGCTTTGCCCGCCTTTAAATTTAGCCGACGTAAAGGCGGCGCTAGCCGAGCTAAAAGGCGAGATCGCCTACGTACCGCCTAAATTTAGCGCCAAGCACGTGGACGGCAAACGCGCCTATGAGCTAGCAAGAGCGGGCGAGGAGTTTGAGCTAAAAAGCCAAACGATGAACGTTTTTGACGTAAATTTGACTGCGTATACGCATCCGTTTTTGAGCTTTCGCATTAGCGTTAGCGAGGGTTCGTACGTGCGCTCTTACGCTCAAATTTTAGCCGTCAAGCTTGATGTAAAAGCCACTCTAAGCGCGCTAAAACGCGTGAGCGAAGGTAAATTTGTTTATGAAAACGAGAGGTTTTTAAATCCGCTTGATTATATCTCGCTACCGCAAAACGAATATTTAGGCGACCCAGCAGACGTGATGCTTGGCAAAAAACTGAGCGTAGAAAAGCTAAAATTTGGCGCCCAGGGGCTATATTTAATAAACTTTGATGAATTTTTTAGTATCATTGAAATCAAAGACGAAACCGTAACATATAAACTAAATAAGGTCGAAAAATGCTAATACTCGCAAGAAAAGAAGACGAAAGCATAATGCTGGGAAACGATATCAAAATCACTGTCGTAGGCATCTCAAAAGGCGGCGTAAAAATCGGCATCGACGCGCCTAAAAATATGATGATCCTCCGCTCCGAGCTAGTAGAAGACGTAGCGGCGGAAAACAAACAGGCCCTAAACGGCGCAGGCGAAGCGAGCCTAAAAGAGTTGAGCGATAAAATCATAAAATAATGAAAAGCTACGCGAAAATCAACTCGTTTTTAAAGATCGTCGGCACTCGCGGCAACTACCACGAGATCGTCTCTCGCTTTGTTTTAAGGCGCGAGATTTACGACGAAATTTTCTTTGAAAAATCTAGCGGCTTCGCGCTTGAGTGCGATAACGAAAATATCGAAAATAATATCGTTTTAAAGGCCAAATTTGAGCTAGAAAAAGCGGGCTTTAAAGATGAGCTAAATGAGTTTTTCGCCTCGCATAAAATCGTGATAAAAAAACAAATCCCGCTGGGTGCGGGTCTAGGTGGGGGCAGCTCAAACGCGGCTACGTTTTTAAAGATGGCGAACGAGGAGTTAAATTTAAAACTAACGCGCGAAAATTTGATGAAAATAGGCGCAAATATCGGGGCGGACGTGGCGTTTTTCGCTAGCG
>CAUQRE010000112.1:0-4690 GCA_963520315.1 uncultured Campylobacter sp.
GCGAAAAATAGCGAACTCTCAAATCCGTAGTTTAAATTTACACCCGCGCGCAAGAATTCCTTTATGATGTCCTCGCTTTTTTCGTAAAGAAGCGCGGCGTTAAATGCGTTTTGTAGCGAGGCTTGCGAGACGGCGCCCGAATATATCGCCTCATTGATGCCGTATTTTGTAAAGGTCGGGTCGCTAACTTTTCTTGCAAACTCGTCCATATCGCCGTTTTGTAGCGTCGCCGCGGCAAATTTTAAAAACTCGTTTGCAACCTTTGAAGCGTAATAAATCGCGCTGCCTTCGTCTATTTTAAAATTTGATTTGTAGTAGCTTACTAGCGGCTCAAGAGCGGCGTTGTAGTCTTTATTAAAGTCCTTAAAAACCGTGAAATTACTTAGGCTTTGATGTCCCCAGTAGCGAAGTCTGGCTCTATTTTGCGCTACTAGTTTTTCGTATTCGTCTGGACTCTCTAGCTCTTTGGCATAAATTTCGGGCGCATAGGAGGCTTTTAAAATCTTAAATTTAAACTCGTTTAAATTTTTAGTCGCCAAATTTCCGACGCAAGCAAGGCTTTCGGCGCGGATCTTTTGAGCGGCCGAGAGTAAAATTTGAGCCTCTTTCATCCCCAGGATAGAGTCCTTGCAGTTTGGCTCAAATTCTCCCGAAAATGTTAAATTTTGAGAGAAAAACCGCTGCTTTTCGGCCAAAGCATCATCGCAGCTAAAATCTGCAAAAACAAAAGAAAACGACAAAAATATCGGCAAAATAAATCTCATCGTATGCCTCAATATCTTTTAATTTTGATAATCCTACCAAAAAATAATTTGGTAAAAATAAATTTACCGCTCATTAAAGCAAACGTCCGCAAACGCGGCTTTTAGCTTCTCGTAAAGCGGAGTAAAGGGCACGCCGTTTACGCGCACTTCAGCGATAGACGTGATGAAGTTCGTATCTCCGCTCCAGCGCGGCACTAGATGATAGTGCACGTGCTCTGCGATACCCGCACCGCCTGCTTTGCCCAGATTCATCCCGATATTTACGCCAGCCGCATTTAGTTCGCGTTTTAAAATTTTCACGCCCTCGCGCACGTAGGCGTTCATCTGCAACCACGTCTGCTCGTCTAGGCTTTCGATATTATCGGTATGCACGTAAGGTATCACCATAAAGTGCCCCGGCGTATACGGGTAGAGATTCATGATCCCAAAACACCGCTTTGCGCGGAATAAAACGCCAGTCTCGGCGTCCTTTTCGGGATAATTTACGACGTTGCAAAAGACGCAGCCCTGCTCCTTTTTACTAAAATATTCGCTCCTCCACGGCGCGCAAATGTGATCCATCCTAGCCCTCCTTTACGGTTTTTACGGCCTTTGCCAAGTCCTCTTGCCTCATAAAATGCTCGCCTATCAAAAACGCGTCGGCTCCTTGAGCGTGAAGCTCTTTTAGCTGCGAGTGCTCGTAGATGCCGCTTTCTGCGACGATGACGCTTGCATTTTTGATTTTAGAAAACAGCTTCTCGCAAAGGCTCATATCCATCTCAAACGTGCTTAAATTTCGGTGATTTACTCCGACTATTTTTGCGCACGCGAAATTTGACTTTTCTACGTCCTCTTCGTCGTGCGTCTCTACTAGAGCCTCAAGCCCGAGCAAGCGCGCATAATCAAGCAACCGCTTTAACTCGCCCGCGCTAAGAGCTTTTGCGATAAGCAAGATAAAGTCGGCTCCATAAACGAGCGCTTCTAAAATTTGATACTCGTCTACGATAAAATCCTTACGAAGTAGCGGCAGCGAGCTTGCCCGTCTGATAGCGGATAAATACTCTAAATTTCCTTTAAAAAAATGCGGCTCGGTTAAAACCGAGATGGCGTTTGCGCCGCCCTTTTCATACTCTTTGGCTATCTCTACGGGCGCGAAATTTTGCCTTATCAGCCCCTTGCTAGGGCTTGCTTTTTTGACCTCGGCGATGATGCGATACGGCTCGTCTGTGCTGCTTTTTAGCGCTTTTACCGCGTCTTTTATCTCGCGAGGATTTTTTGCCGCGAGCTCTTGCAGTCTCTCAAAAGGCGTTTGCGATTTTCGTAGCGCCAAGTCCTCTTTCGTTCGTTCGATTATCTGATCTAGTATCATTTTTTACCCTTTTTTAGGCACTCTTTGATAACGTTTATATGCTCTTTGCCTTCGGGCGAATTTACAAATTCCTCGTTATGAAGAGTTTGCCTCATTATCTCGTCGGCCTTTTTGCACTCGCCTAGCTTATAGTATCCCCACGCTAGCGAGTCTAGATAAAACACCGACCCGGGCTCTAGCTCTAGGGCTTTATTTACCAGATCTATCCCCTTTTTCGCGTCTATATCGTGGTCGATGAGTAGGTAGCCGTAGTAGTTTAGATATAGCGCGTTATTTAGCTTTACGGCCGATTTTTCAAAGTTATTTACGACTTGCTTTAGGCTATCTTTATCTATCTTTTTAGTTTGCTTATCGGTATCTCTTTCATATTGATATATCGCCATTTTGGCTTGATATTCGAGATTAAAACTCTTGTCAAAGGCTTCCTGCGCCTTTTTATAAGCCTTATCAAAATCCCCCGTCGCGGCGTAAAGATCCATCAAAGCATCGTCGTTGTAGGAGTATTTTTGCAAAAATTTGATCGCAGCGTCGTAGTTTTTTTGATAGACATAGACGCCAAGCGCCTTTTCGAGATAGATTTTTTCTTTCGTCGCTTCATAAAGCCCCTCGTAAACATCGATCATATCGGAGTAGCGGCCGTCTTGCGCATAGATATCAACTAGCGCCGTGCAGGTCTCGACCTCGCAGCCATCTATACGGCGCGAGCTCTCCAGATGCCTGATCGCCTCTTTTTTATCGTTCATTTTATTGTATAAAAGATCTACTATTCGCAGTAAATTTTCCACGCTTCTATCTAGTTCGTATGCGCGCTCTAGCTCGCCTAGAGCGGCTTTGTTGTCGTTTTGCATCGAGTAAACGGCAGAGAGCATGACGTGGTTTTTAGAAATGTCCTCTTTTTTGACGAGTTCTTTCATTATTTTTGCGGCTTCGTCCAGTTTATTTTCGCTCATCAAATTTGCGCCCTGTATGCGAAGCACGTCCACGTCGTCTTTTAGCACCTTTTGGCTGAGCGCTAAAATGCTTTTAAAATTTACGTTTTTAGAAAAAAACGCAAGCCTTAGCGCCTCTTTTAGATAGTCCGTGTTTTTAGTTTTTTCGTAAAGCTGCTCGTAAAGCTCGGTAGCCTCGTCGTGCTTGGCGTTTTCCACCGCCATTAGCGCCTTGATAACGTATAAATTCTCGTCAAAACCGTCTTTGGCGGTAGCAAAACAAACAAGCAAGACCGCCAATATAAATTTTAAAATCGCCTTATTCCCGCGCATTCTTTCTCCAATTCATTGATTTTATCCTTAAAATAGTCCCAAAACGGAAAGGTGCGGCACTGACTCGGGCGAAAGTCGTAAACCGAGCAGTTTTTTGCCTTTTCGTCAAAAAATACGCACGCAAATCCACCCTCGTAGGGTTTTTCTTTGAGGCTAAATTTATATCCGAATTTATCTAAAAATCGCGATCTAAACTCACCCTCGCTTATTTTTAAATGTTCCGCTAGCGCCGAAATTTCCGCCGAGCTTATCCATATATAGCCGCTTTCTCCCGTGCAGCATTTGCCGCCGCACCGCTCGCACTCGCCCGCGTCAAATTCATAACTAAAGCCGCTTTGTCTTAGCAAATTCACTGCTCCGCGTCCTTGCTTTGCGTATTTGCCGCAGCAAAAATTTCAGTCGCCTTTTTACTATAAACTCCGCCTTCAAAAACGAAAATCGCAGGCAAAATTTGAGCTAAGGATTTTGAGCTTTTTTTAGCTTCGATGAGCGCTAAATTTGCCGCGGCGTCTGCTTTTGGATGCACGAAGCAAAGCCTGGTAAGCGTAAATTTAAACTCGCTCAAACAAAGCAAAATTTCAGCTAGACGCTTAGCGTCGTAGCAAAAGCTAAAAACTCCGCGCGGCTTTAGGAGCGAATTTGCCCTACCGACAAGCTCCCTAAGGGGCAAATTTTCGCTGTATCTAGCGGTGCGAAGATGTTCGTTCTCGCTTTTTTTTGCGCCGTCGTGGTAAAATGGCGGGTTTGAGATGATGAGATCATATTTTTTTTCACTCTTAAATTTAGCAAAATCAGCCGTTATAAACTCGGCTTCAAGCCCGTTTCGGCTAGCGTTTGCGGAGGCTAAATTTACGTTAGCTTCCAAAATATCGAGCAAGCTAAGCAAAATTTTAGGAAAATCGCGCTTTAAAAGCAGTCCCAAAACCCCGCTACCGCAGCCGACCTCTAGCACCTCGCCGCGCACTCCGACCTCACGGATAAAGTCATACAAAAACATCGTATCGCTGTTGTAGCGGTAGCCGTTTTTGGGCTGAGTGATTATCATCTATATACCTTGATGATAAATCCTTGCTTATCCTGAGAGGTAATAATTTCGTTGCTATATGAGATACGAGAAAAGTCGCCGAATTCATCTTTTATCATCTCGCCGGCAACCTTAGCGCGCTCCTTGCCGATACCGAAATTTGCGTATGAGTTGATCTTTTCGAGTTCATCTTGTGGGATCACTTTTGCCGCTTTTGACGTGGCGATAAAGTTACCTCGGCTCACTATCGGCGTGATTTCAAAATAATAATTTGAATTATAGCTCTGCAAAA
>CAUQRE010000113.1:0-4684 GCA_963520315.1 uncultured Campylobacter sp.
CGTGCGCGCCTTTATCGAGGCTAAATTTGACCGCGCGGGCGGCGTGAGACGGTACTTTTACCACGGCTCGATGTTTCGCTACGAACGCCCGCAAAAAGGACGTTTACGCGAGTTTCATCAGTTTGGCTGCGAGTGCTTCGGCGAACCTAGCGTTTATGAGGATGCGAGCGTTATTTTGATGATAAACGAGATTTTCTCGCGCCTTGGCATCAAAACCAAGCTGCTTATAAATTCGCTCGGAGACGCCGCTAGTATGGGTGCATACCGCTAACAAATCCTATCCGCGTGCTAGACTGCAAGATCGAAAGCTGTCAGAAAATTTACGAAAATGCGCCGCTGATAATCGGTAGCCTAAACGACGAATGCGCGGGCGAGTTTAAAAAGCTGCAAGAGATTTTAAGCGGCAACGGCGTGGAATTTGAGATAGATCCGAAGCTCGTGCGCGGGCTTGATTATTACTGTAAAACGGCGTTTGAGTTCGTTTCTGACGAGATCGGCGCAAAGAGCGCGGTCGCAGGCGGCGGACGCTACGACAGACTGGTCGAGTATCTAGGCGGCAAGGCTAGCTACGGCGTGGGCTTTGCGATGGGTATCGAGCGAATAATGGAAATCCTAGGCGGTCGAGAGAGTCAGAGCGCAAGAGGTGGCATATATATAGGAGCGATGGACGCCGATGGCTTGGACGCGGTCTATAAAATAGCGATAAATTTAAGAAAAAGCCTCCCGGTTCTCGTGAGCTACGAGCCTAAAAAATTACAAAAGCACCTAAACGCCGCAGATAACGCAAATGCTAGGATTTGTCTTTGCGTCGGCGAGGACGAGCTAAAATCGGGCAAAATTTGGCTAAAAGATCTGAGCGAAAAAGCTGAAAAAACGCTTGATTTGGTTGGTTTGGAGACGGAACTTAAAAGGATTTTAAATGTATGATTACGGTTTAAATTTGTGGGGAAATAATAACTTCATCGTCGAAAACGGTAAAATTTGCGTCAATACCGGCTCAAAACCGGCCATCATCGATATCGTAAAAAGCATCAGGAGCGAAGGCTACCGAGGCCCGCTATTGCTGCGCTTCCCTCACCTCATACACAAGCAAATTTCGCAAATTTACAAAAGCTTTGAGAACGCGAAAAACGAATTCGGCTACAAAGGTAGCTTTAACGCCGTCTATCCGCTAAAAGTAAATCAATATCCGGGCTTTGTAAAAAATCTAGTCCGTCACGGCCAAAAATACGGCTACGGGCTGGAGGCCGGCTCAAAGGCCGAGCTACTGCTAGTGATGGCGTACAACAACGAAGGCGCGCCGATCACCGTAAACGGCTTTAAGGATAAAGAGATGATAAATATCGGCTTTATCGCGGCTGAAATGGGGCACAACATCACTCTTACGATCGAGGGACTAAACGAGCTTGAGGCCATTATCGCCATCGCAAAAGAGCGTTTCGCGCCAAAGCCAAACATCGGTCTGCGCATAAGGCTGCATAGCAGCGGATCTGGTATCTGGGCTAAAAGCGGCGGCATAAACTCCAAATTTGGACTAACGGCAACCGAGCTAATTGAGGCGGTAAATTTGCTAAAAGAGGCAAATTTGCTCGATCGCTTTAATATGATCCACTTTCACATAGGTTCGCAAATCACCGAAATCCACCCGCTAAAAAAGGCGCTAATCGAAGCGGGAAACATCTACGCCGAGCTGCGAAAAATGGGCGCAAAAAACCTAAAAGCCATAAATTTAGGCGGCGGCCTAGCCATAGAGTACTCGCAGTTTAAGGAAAACTCAAGCCGAAACTACACCCTGAGCGAATACGCCAACGACGTGGTCTATCTGCTAAAGACGATGGCGACGCAGCGAAACGAGGTGGAGCCCGATATCTTTATCGAGAGCGGCCGCTTCGTCTCGGCTTCGCACGCGGTACTAGTCGCGCCGGTTTTGGAGCTCTTTAGCCAGGACTACACCGAGGAAAAGCTCGTGCTGAAAAAGAAAAATCCTCAGCTAATCACCGAGCTAAACGACCTGCTAAGCACGATAAAACCGTCAAATGCGATAGAGTATCTGCACGACAGCATCGATCATATGGAGAGTATTTTGACGCTGTTTGATCTGGGTTACGTCGATCTGCAAGATCGCTCGAATGCCGAAATTTTAACCCACCTAATCATCAAAAAAGCGGCTAAAATCCTCGGCACCAAACAGCACAACGCCGAGCTTTTAAAGCTGCAAGAGGAAGCGCAGGAGCGCTATCTCGTAAACTTCTCGCTATTTCAGTCGTTGCCTGATTTTTGGGGTTTAAAACAAAATTTCCCTATCATGCCGCTTGACCGCCTAGACGTGCGCCCTACCCGCTCGGCGTCGCTGTGGGATATCACGTGCGATTCTGATGGCGAAATAGGCTTTGACGACGAGGAAAATCCTCTGTTTTTGCACGACGTAGACGTGGAAAAAGAGGAGTACTTTTTGGGTTTTTTCCTAGTAGGAGCGTATCAGGAGGTGTTAGGTATGAAACACAATCTCTTTACTCACCCAACAGAAGCTACTATCGAGATAAACGAGAGTGGGTTTGAAATCTCGCACCTGCTAGAGAGCCAATCGATCCTTGATATCATGGAGGACCTTGACTACGACATCTACGAGATCCAAGATATCCTAAGCGAGCGCATCGAAAAATCAAAGCTCGTAACCGACTCGCAGCGCAAGCAAATTTTAGGCGAAATGTATCTGTTTTTAAACGATAACGGCTATCTAAAAACTATATCTTAAATTTAATAAAGGAGTAAAAATGCTATCAAAAAGAGTTCAGGTGCTAGGCGAGAGCCTAACCATCGAAATCAGCACCAAGGCAAAAGAGATGAAGGCCCGCGGCGAGGACGTGATTAGTTTTGGCGCGGGTGAACCGGACTTTGACACGCCAGAGATCATCAAAAACGAGGTGAAATCCGCCCTAGATAAGGGCTGCGGCAAATACACGGCCGTAGCGGGTACGCCCGAGGTTAGAGAGGCGGTTGCCGCAAAGCTAAAGCGCGACAACGGCCTAAACTACGCGCCAAATCAAATCATCACCAACGTCGGCGCCAAGCACTCGCTTTTTAACGTATTCCAAGCGCTAATCGACGAGGGCGACGAGGTCATCGTGCCGAGCCCGTACTGGGTGAGCTACCCGGAGATGGTCAAATTTAGCGGCGGCAATCCCGTTTTTATCGAAACTAGCGAAAAGACCGGCTTTAAAATCACTCCCGAACAGCTAAAAGCGGCGATAACTCCTAGAACTAAAATTTTAGTATTAAACAGCCCTTGCAACCCAACAGGCGCGATATATAGCCGCAAAGAGCTGGAGGCGCTGGGCGAAGTGCTAAAAGATACGAAAATCATCGTAGCTAGCGACGAAATGTACGAAAAGCTAAACTACGAGGGCGAATTCGTCGCAACCGCAGCGGTGAGCGAGGATATGTTTAACCGCACGATCACGATAAACGGCCTAAGCAAATGCGGCGCGATGCCTGGCTGGAGATTTGGCTACATGGCTAGCCCGTTTAAAGAGCTAAACGCCGCGGTAAACAAGCTACAAAGCCAAAGCACGAGCAACATAAACTCCCTAACGCAAGCCGGCGCCATCCCTGCGCTGCTCGGCAAAGCCGACGAGGATATCGCGTATATGAAGGGCGAGTTTAAAAAACGCCGCGACCTAGGCGTCGAGATGATAAACGCTATACCGGGACTTAGCGTGCTTAAGCCTGACGGCGCGTTTTATCTTTTCATTAACTGCTCCGAGGTCGAGCCCGATAGTATGAAATTTTGCAAAGAGCTGCTAGAAAAGGCGAAAGTTGCCGTGGTGCCCGGCGTGGGGTTTGGTATGGACGGATACTTTAGGCTGTCTTTTGCAACAAGCAGCGAAAATATCAAAAATGGTATCGAGAGGATAGCGGAATTTGTGAGAAATTATAAAAAGTGAAATTTATTTGGACGAGTTAGCTCGTCCAAATCTTTACTGTATTTACTTTTTCCATTCTTCTAAGTATATATTTTTGCCAAAAGCCTCATCACTATAGTGATTTAGGATGTCTTTGCCTGGATTTGTTTGCATATGTTCAAAAAATGCATATTTTCTGATAAGGGCAACATAGGCACAAAAACTTTCATCTTTATTTTTACAATGCTCAGCTAATAGCCGAAGTAAATCGTCATTTATACAAGCTCTTAGTATATTGCTGTATTGTTTTTTTGCTTCTTGGCTTACTTCATAGTTATCTATGAGTTTTAAAAGCTGATAAATTAGGATTGATACTTTTGAAAATTTAATATTCACATATCGGTCTCTATCGGTAGTAAGATAAGAATTGTTATTATTCCATTTGTTATATATTACTTCTTTTTCCTTATTAAAAATAGATATTGTTGAATTTATGGTATCTAACAACGAAAAAAACGTATTCTCAAACCTTTGTTGTCTAAAAATTTCAGACGACTGTTTTTGAGCTTCTGCGCTTTTAGCTAGTTCCCCTCTCGTCATTTCAAGCTCTTCTGACTGGATAGCAATAGTAGCCAAAAGCGCGATAAAAGATAAAAATGCAAAAATCGGATTTAGAAAGCCACCAAAGAAATCACCAAATTTTACTAGTTGCTCTTTATCATAAATATCAATCTGAACATGGCTGTAATAAAAATATATGGTATAAACAAAAATTATAGAGC
>CAUQRE010000114.1:0-4683 GCA_963520315.1 uncultured Campylobacter sp.
ACTACTACGACGTGAACTACGAGCATAAGCTGCACAACGCTTTCTTTGAAAAGCTACTGGGCACGGGCAACTACGAGGTGCTAGAGCATACTAAATTTAACCGTATCGGTCGCGACCGCTATCAGTATATCCGCCTAAGCCATCAAGGCGCCGATATCCTGCCGCTAGGAAGAGGCTCGGGCGGAAGGCTAGGCTACTACGATATCTATAACGCTAAAGAAAAAATGCGTATGATAAACAAAGTAGACGACAAACAGCGCGCCGAAGCACGGCTAAAAAGCCTCTTTCAGTACCCCAAAATCGACCTCGCGCAGGTAAAAAGCCTAGTTAAGGGCGAGACCTTTAGCGCGCTAACGGAGTTTTTCAAAAAATGCGAAAACAAAGGCTATATGCGCATAGAAAACGGCTTTTTAAACTACACCACAGACGGCGTATTTTGGGGCAACTCTATCGGCACCGAAGTAGCAAATATCTCACAAAAGGACTTTGAATGAAAAAAATAGTTATCTACACGAGCGCGACCGGAAATACCGAGAAAGTCGGTCTTGCTATCGCAAACGAGCTTGGCTGCGAAGCGGTCAAATTTACCGATGATCTGCACCTAAATTTGGACGGTTACGACTTTATCGCGCTTGGATTTTACGTCGATAAGGGCGACGCGGAGCCTAAATTTAAACGCTTTTTAAGCAAGATAAAGGGCAAAAAAACGGGCGTCTTTATGACGCTTGGCATGGATCCCCAGCACGAGCACGCGATGAACTGCCTAGAAAAAGCAAAAGTCGTATTGCGCGAGGGCGAAAATGAAATTTTACGCGAGTTTTACTGCCAAGGCGCGATCGATCCAAAGGTCATCGAGCAACTACGCAAAATGGGCGAAGCAGCTCCTAACGACCCGCGCTACGCCGTGACTCCGGAGCGCGAAGCCAGATGGGCTAGAGCCGCGACTCACCCTGATGCAAACGACCTAGAAAACGCGAAGGCGGCGTTTAGAGGGATATAAATTTGCCGCCGCCCGGCGGTCAAATTTGCCCTAGCGGCGTAAATTTATGCATTAAATTTAGAGCGCTTTATCTTTTAAATTCGCGAATTCACGTTTTATTTTTAGCTTTTATTTAAATTTATCGAGATTAAAATTTTGATAAATTTTACACACCGAAACTCGAGTCTTGAAAACGCGAAATTTAAATTGGTTAAATTTGATACTATCGTGCCGTGTATTTTTAAATTTAATTATTAAAATATGCGACGCTTTGCTCGCGCAAAGCAGTGTCGCCACCTATAACGTGCAGTGGGGTTAGAGAGGGCTTGGGAGAGGGTCTGCCTTCGGCAGTTGCGAGTGCGTAGCACGACGCAAAGGAAGGCGACGCTCTACTTCGCTTCGCTCGTAGCTGCAAACAGACCGTAAGCGAATCCCCTTCCTCTCCCAACAAAAGAGGAAAGCTTTAATTTTATAGAAGCTACAAATACGTAACGTTAAATTTGACGAAAATAAAATTAGCGCCATTAAAGACGCAAATCTCGGCAAGTAAATTTGCAACCTTAACTTCAAATTTAAACATAAAAAATTAAGGCAACGTATCGTGAGACGACTTTTAGTGATTTCACTTCGCTGCCCTTGCAAGGAAAGCCGTAAATTTATCCGCCAAATCCTCCTTAATACTCTAAATAAGCCAAAACTCGCTATAATCTCCTAAAAAATCAAAAGGAAAATTATGATACAAACTTGTTTATTTCCCGCTGCGGGCTACGGCACGAGATTTTTGCCTGCAACCAAATCGCTACCAAAAGAGATGCTGCCGATCCTCACAAAACCGCTGATCCACTACGGCGTGGACGAGGCGCTAGAAGCCGGCATGAAAAACATGGCGTTTATCACGGGTCGCGGCAAACGCGCGCTGGAGGATTATTTTGATATCAGCTACGAGCTTGAGCATCAGATATCTGGCACAAACAAAGAACACCTGCTAACCGAGATCAGAGAGCTAATGGCGCGCTGCACGTTTTCATTCACGCGCCAAGAGAGCATGAGAGGCCTAGGAAACGCGATCCACACGGGCAAAGTCCTCGTGCGAGACGAGCCTTTCGGCGTGGTGCTGGCCGATGATCTGTGCATCAACGAAGAGGGCGAAGGCGTGCTATCTCAAATGGTAAAAATCTACGAGAAATACCGCTGCAGCATCGTCGCCGTGATGGAAGTGCCGATCGAGCAGAGCAAAAACTACGGCATCGTCACGGGCCGCGCGATCGAGGATGATTTGCTGATGGTTAGCGACATGGTTGAAAAACCGGACCCCAAAGAAGCTCCGAGCAACCTAGCAGTCATCGGCCGCTATATCCTGACGCCTGATATTTTCACGATCCTAGAGCGCACCAAGCCCGGCAAGAACGGCGAAGTGCAGATCACCGACGCGCTAAAAGAGCAAGCCAAAGACGGCATGGTGCTGGCGTATAAATTTAAAGGCAAGCGCTTTGACTGCGGTAGTGTCGAGGGCTTCGTACAGGCGACCAATTTCTTCTACGAGCTAGGCAAAAATGCTAAAAAATGAGCTATTTTTCGAGCGTACGCCGCTAAGCGCGATCGGCTCCTACGCCAAACGCATGAACGACGAACTAAAAGGCGGCGAGATCGGGTACTATCACCTGCCAGAAATCGGCGCAAATTTACTAAGCGAAATCGCCGAGTTTGAAACGACGCTCACACACGTAAAAAGCGTCGTGCTAGTAGGCATCGGCGGCAGCAGTCTAGGCGTCAAGGCGCTAAAAACGATGCTTTCAAGCGCTAAAAGGAGCCGCGAGCGAGAGCTTTATTTCCTTGATAACGTAGACGCCTTTAGCTTTGAGAGCGTTTGCAAAAGCGTTAAATTTGACGAGACGCTTTTTGTCATCTCGTCAAAATCGGGCACCACGATCGAGACGATCACGCTATTTAAGTGCATTTTAGAGCGCTTTAAACCATCAAATTTGAGCGCAAATTTTATCGTTATCACCGACCCCGCCTCGCCGCTAGAAGCCTACGCCAAGCAAAACGGCGTCAAATTTTTTAATATACCTAAAAACGTCGGCGGCAGATTTAGCGTGCTTAGCGCAATCGGTCTGGTACCGCTAATGCTATGCGGTTACGACGCGGCGGCGCTGCTAGAAGGCGCGCGGGCGTGTAAAAAGCGATTTTTAGAGGACGGCGACGATACACTACTACAAAAGGCCTACCACTACGCGACGCATAAAAACGCCAAGATTAACGTGATATTTAGCTACGGCGATAGATTTTTGGAGTTTAACGACTGGTACGTGCAGCTGTGGGCAGAGAGCCTGGGCAAGAAAAAGGGCTACAAACGCTACGGACTCACGCCCGTCGGACTCATCGGCTCGCGCGATCAGCACAGCTTTTTGCAGCTCATCATGGACGGCGTGAAGGACAAAACGGTAAGCTTCATCAAAGTAGCCGCGGACGCAAACACGGCGATACCAAGCATTAGCCTAAATGGCCTTGAGGGCTGCGACTTCGTAAACGGGCTAAATTTGAGCGAGCTAATCAACGCCCAGTGCAGCGCCACCATGCATGCGCTCATACAAGAAGGCATCAGCGTAGACGTCATCGAGCTTGAGCGGTTAGACGAGGCGAGCGCGGGATTTTTGATTTATTATTTCGAGCTTCTTACGTCGGCTACCGGTATAATGCTAGGCATAAACACCTACGATCAGCCGGGCGTCGAGGTCGGTAAACGCATACTAAAGACGATGCTAACGGCCGGGAAATAGCTCTCTAATCCCGGCTAAAACGACTTTTGGTCGGGATTATAAATTCATTCGGGTCGGTTCTTGCGCCTGGATACCGAATTTACGGTAAATTTAAAAAGTAAATCCAAGACCGATCCTTAAAAAGCCGAACTTACTAAACAACGGATACGAATCATCCGCCCCTTTCACGCGCTTCAATCAATACGTACCGCACGACAAAATAAAGCAAAAATCAAAGCAGCGCAAGCTAAAAGCGTATGTTTGTTAAGTCGCTAATCCGTCGCCGTAAGCCAAATCCCTATCCCGCCAGTGTTTACGCATAGCGGCGCAAGCTAAAATAAATCAGGCCCACATAAACGTAGCTTGCAAGCA
This sequence comes from uncultured Campylobacter sp., assembly GCA_963520315.1. Lineage (GTDB taxonomy): Bacteria > Campylobacterota > Campylobacteria > Campylobacterales > Campylobacteraceae > Campylobacter_A. The sequence continues at coordinate 4,111 of CAUQRE010000114.1, forward strand.
CGGCTTATAACTCTCTAAAATTTTAGACGAGTTAGCAAAAATCGGTAAAAATTTAAATTTGGCGTACGAGTAAAACGCACACCGTTTAAGGGCGCTCGCCTAAATTTAGTCTCCGCAAAAACCGCTTAAGAAAAGCGAATTTAGTTTTTTTAGTTTTTAAATTTTAGCCCAAAAATCGCGTACGGACGACGCCGGCTAAATTGATACAAGAAGACCGGGCATAAATTTACCGGCCTATTTTGCTGCGCGGGCAGCCTTTAAAACGCACAAAAACCGCAAAACGGCAAAAGTAAAGCTAGAGGTCGGTTTCCCAAACTCCGCCTGCACAAATAAAACTAACAAAGAGCTAAACCTCCTCAAGCCCCATCAAAAGCCTGATAGCAAGGTTTGCCTCGTGATTTGCGCAGATCGCCACGCGCGCAGCCATGAGCCCCTGCCCTACGCCCGCGGCATTTTGCAGATCGCCGCACAGATAGACGTTTCTGGCAAATTTAACCGTTTTTATGAGATTTGAGCTAAAGTACCCAGCCATGCCCGACGCGCCGACGATCTTTTTATCTCGCAGACTAGCTC
>CAUQRE010000115.1:0-4672 GCA_963520315.1 uncultured Campylobacter sp.
TCGGCGGAGTCGTAGTTGTTTACGCTAAAGCCGCTTTTTATAGGGATAGTTTTATCGGGGCTCGCGTAGTCGTTCGTGTTTTTAGCTGAGCTAAAGCTTTGCTTTATCATCTCCTCGATACGCTTTTTATCAAAGTCGCCGACTGCGATAAATTTCATAAATCTAGGCTGATACGTCCTGGCGTAAAAGCCCTTTATGGTTGCTACGTCGACGTTTTTTACGATATTCATATCGCCGATGGGCGACCTTTTGGCGTAGATACTATCGCCGTAAAGCTCTGGCACGCGGTTTTTGATGTAAAATCTATATGCGGGCGTGTTTCTAGCGCGCTCTTCTTCGACGATGATACCGCGCTCTTTATCCAGCTCGGCCGCGTCAAAGCTCACGCCGTCGATCCAGTCGCGAAAAACGCGAAAAACGTCCTTTAAATTTTGCTCGTTTACGTGGATTTCCAGCAGATAGCTCGTTTGATCGTAGCTAGTCTGCGCGTTTAGATCCGCGCCAAAGGCCACTCCGAGGCTCTCTAGCTTTTTAACAAGCTCGTTTTTGCTAAACTCGCGGCTGCCGTTAAACGCCATGTGCTCGGTAAAATGCGCGAGCCCAAGCTCATTTTCGCGCTCGTCGGTCGAGCCGATATTTACGACTAGGTAAAAATAGGCCGAATTCGCGGGCTGCTTGTTCTCTTTGACGTAGTATTTTAGGCCGTTTGCTAGCTCGCCGCTCGATATAGCGGGGTCTTGGGTCAAATTTAGCTTTTGCGCTTTTTTATCGTTCGCCGTTAAATTTAACGCGCTCAAATTCGCGTCCGCCTGCCGCGTTTTGGTAGCCTCTGGGGTCGGCGCTTGTTTAGCAAAAGCGCTCGCCGCAAAAACGGCTAGAACTAAAAATAAAATTTTCCTCATCGTCGTCCTTTAAATTTAAAAAGCCGATTATATAGCGCGATTTTTAATATTTTTGCTCGCGCGCGGCGAAGACGGCGGCCGTGCTAAATTTATTTTTTATAAAATTTATGCTAAATTTAGCCCAAATTTTAAAGGATAAATTTTGGTAAAAATAGGAATCCACGGCGCAAGCGGCAAAATGGGACGCATGATCATAGAGTGCCTAAAAAACGAGCCAAACGCAAAACTTAGCACGGCCTATACGATAGAGCCGCTTGATTTTGCGTTGCCCCAGGGCGTCATCCTCACGGACAAATTTGACGAGCTTTTCGCAAACTGCGACGTCATTATAGATTTTACGATCAAAGAGGGTGCGATAAATCTGCTAAACTACGCCCGCACCGACCCAAAACCGCTAGTCATCGGCACGACGGGTCTTGGCGAGGACGGCGCAAGCCTGCTAAAGCTAGCAAGCGCGGCGATGCCGATACTTTACGCCACCAATATGAGCCTTGGCGTCGCGGTTTTAAACCGCTTAGCGGCGCTAGCTTCAAAGGCTTTACGCGAATTTGACGCCGAGATCGTCGAGCAGCACCACAGGCACAAAAAAGACGCTCCAAGCGGCACTGCGCTAACGCTTGGCGAGCGCGTAGCGGAGGCTAGAGGGCTAAATCTAAAAGACGTTTTGGTGACCGGTAGAGACGGGCTAGTCGGAGCTCGCAGCAAGGACGAGATCGCGATCCTAGCGGTGCGAGGCGGCGACGTCGTGGGCAGGCATACGGTCGGATTTTACAACGACGGCGAGTTTATCGAGCTAAATCACACCGCTACTAGCCGCGCGACCTTTGCTAAAGGCGCGATAAAGGCGGCTATTTGGGTTGCTGGGCAGCAAAGCGGGTTGTACGGGATAGATGATTGTTTGGGGCTTAAGTGATAAATTTTACGCTTGATAATTTAGAGGATTACGAGCGAGAATTCGGCGATAAATTTTACTTACCGCCTCGCAAAAAAAGGCAAAATTTAAAAAGAGGCGATTCGGTTAAGCTTATTTTTAGATTTGAGGACGATGAGAGCGACTTCGCTCAAGTAGAACGGATGTGGGTCATCATCAAATATAATATCGGCGGTAACTACGTCGGCATTTTAGACAACGACCCGTTCACCGAAAGTCATCTAAAATGCGGCGATAAAGTCAAATTTGGCTACGAAAATATACTTGAAGTATACGAAATATAGCACGACAAAAGCGTGCGCGAAAGGCTATGTTAGTAATTTTAGATGACGATATTTTTGCTCTAGGCGAGAGAAAAATTTTTCGCTTTATTTTTACGTTCAAATTTTGATAATTAAATTTTAGCATGAGAGGCAAAGTATCGCGAGATGATTTTTGAGGTTGCGTAGAAATTTTAGTCCAAGACTAGACACGTAGTCTGTCGCAGGGCGAAAATTTCAAGCTCCGCAAAAAGCGCTCGCGAAACTATTGTTAGTAAATTTCGGCGGCGATATTTTTGACTTAGGCGAGGCGAAATTTAAATTTTAAGCGTAGGATAACCGCGCGGGTTGCCGAGCTTGAAATTTAAATTTTAACGAAGCATAAGGCAAAAAGATAACGCCCCTAAAAAAGGAAAAAAATGTGTGCGATAGTTGGAGTGATTAATTCTAAAGATGCGGCAAAAACGGCATATTATGCGCTATTTGCTATGCAACACCGAGGCCAGGAAGCAAGCGGTATCAGCGCATGCGAACACGGCCGTATAGAAACCGTCAAAGGTCGCGGGCTAGTTACCGAAGTCTTTGACAAGGCGAACCTCGAGAGCCTAAAAGGCGATATGGCGATCGGCCATAACCGCTACGCCACCGCAGGCAAAAACTCCGCCGCCGATGCCCAGCCCATCGCCGCAAACTACTCGCTAGGCCAAGTCTCTATCGTGCACAACGGCAACCTCGTAAACAAAGACGAAGTCCGCAACGCGCTAATCGCCGAAGGCGCGATATTTCAGAGCAATATGGATACCGAAAATATCGTGCATCTCATCGCTAGAAGCCGGAGCGAACACCTACAAGACCGCATCGTAGCGGCGCTAAAACAGATCAAAGGCGCCTACTGCCTACTCATCCAGTCGCGCCATAAAGTCTTTGCTATCCGCGACCGCTGGGGCGTGAGACCGCTCTCGCTAGGACGCCTAAAAGACGGCGGCTACATCGTAGCTAGCGAGACGTGCGCGTTTGATTTGGTGGGCGCGACTTTTATCCGCGATGTGGAGCCTGGCGAGATGCTGGTTTTTGAGCAAGGCAGAAGCGAGTTTGAGAGCGTGCGTCTTTTTGAAGCAGAGCCTAGAATTTGCGCGTTTGAGTATATCTATTTCGCGCGCCCAGATAGCGTAATCGAAGGCAAAAGCGTCTATGAAGTACGCAAAAAAATGGGCGAAACGCTAGCTAAAAAAAGCAAGATTATCGCGGACTTCGTCGTGCCGGTACCTGATAGCGGCGTGCCGGCGGCGCTAGGCTACGCAAACGCTAGCGGGATACCGTTTGAGCTAGCTATCGTGCGCAACCACTACGTCGGACGCACCTTCATCGAGCCGACGCAAGAGATGCGCAACCTCAAGGTCAAACTCAAACTAAACCCGATGGCAAGCCTGCTCAAGGGTAAAAGCGTGGTCGTCGTGGATGACAGTATCGTGCGTGGCACGACCTCTAAGAAGATCGTCGAACTGCTACGCCACGCGGGAGCGAGAGAGATACACTTTAAGGTCGCCTGCCCCGAGCTAAAATACCCTGAGCGCTACGGCATCGACACCCCGAGCTTCGAGGAACTCATCAGCGCAAACAAAACGCCCGAAGAGGTGTGCAAATATATCGGCGCGGACAGTCTTGAGTTTTTGGACGTAGACGAGCTAGTTAGCAGTATCGGCAGCGAGCGCAAATACTCGCTGGTTAGCTTTGACGGGGATTATTTTATCAAGTAAATTCTGCCTTTGCCGTTTCAAATTTGACCTATTTTGGCGAATTTGAACTCGCCAAATTTGAGCGGCAAAACCCGCACCTTGAAAATGCGAATTTTGGTTTTTGACGTTTTTATCACAAATTTGGATTTTTGTTGATTTAAATTTGACAAATTGGTGCCCTAAAATCGCAAATTTAAATTTTAAAATTTGGCTTTTGGGCGCTTTGATGCGCAAAAATGAAAATATTTTATCAATATATAAGCAAACGTTGAATATAATTGCGAACTTTAACGTCACGGTAGCTCAGCTGGTTAGAGCGCTGGTCTCATAAGCCGGAGGTCGGGAGTTCAAGTCTCCCCCGTGACACCAACAAGCTCTAAAATACGGGTTTTCTACGATTTTATATCACATTTTCCTTTCATAAAATATAGCTTAAAGTTTGTAGCAAATTTAAAATTTATGTAGCAAAAATTTAAGCCGTTTGTAATTTTAACATGTTTTTATAAAAAAACCGCAAATAAATGTCCGCATCCACAGCATATGGCACTTTTGTCCTTAACTATAGCATACTCCACCGGAGTCTTATACCCTAGCGAAGTATGAGTTAAAATAGTATTATAATCAATGAGCCATTTAGCCATTTTCCGATTAAATTCATTTAGATCGGTAAATAGCAAATCTTCGTTATAAGATACGAACATATCTTGTATGGTTTTATTAAATCTTTCGTTACGCGCATCCATCTTGGGACATCTTGGATAAGTAAAATAGTGAGTTAGATTGTATCTCTTATCAATATCTTTAAAATGTTCTCAAACGCCTTTACGCTCACAAAGGAGCTAA
>CAUQRE010000116.1:0-4655 GCA_963520315.1 uncultured Campylobacter sp.
ACCGCAACGGCAAAAACAAGATACAAAAGCACGAACGCCGAGCCACCGTTTGCGCCGACCATGTACGGGAATTTCCACGCATTGCCAAGTCCGATCGCGGCACCCACGATGGATAATATAAATCCGATTTTAGAAAATTTATCGCTTGCCACGGTTAGCCTCTTAGCGCATTTATCGTGATGATGACGATGCTGATGGGAGCGACAAATCTAATCATAAAATACCAAATTTCAAAAACCGCCCTGCTCATATACGGCCCAAAAAGTATGTAAAGCGCGTCTTTTTTGATGACAAACCCGGCAAAAATCGACACCGCGATGCCGCCGATAGGCATGATGATGTTTGAGCTGAGAAAATCAAGGCAGTCAAAGAAGCTCTTGCCAAAAAACGTCAAATTTTCTTTTATACCATCTATGCTTGAAAGTATACACAAAATGCCCATGCAGTAGATGAAAGCGCCGATTAGCGCGAGGGATTTTTTACGAGAAAGGCCAAATTCGCGGATAAGATAGTGCGTGAACGGCTCTAGCATCGAGATAGCCGAGGTAATGCCGGCAAAAAGCAGAGCCGAAAAAAACGCAAACGCAAGCACGTGTCCGAGCGTGCCGAGCTTGGCAAACAGCGTAGGCAGCGAGATAAACACGAGTCCCGCGCCCTGACTAGGCGTCGCGCCAAACTCAAACACGAAAGTAAAGATAACAAGCCCCATCAAAATACCCATCACGACGTTTATCACGACGATGATGATCGAGGAGCTAACGAGATTTGTATTATCAGGCAGCGACGCGGAGTAAACGATAATGACGCCGACACCTAGAGATAGCGTAAAAAACGCGAGTCCAAGCGCCGTTAAAATGCTGCTTACGCCCAGTTTTGAAAAATCGGGAACCAGCAAAAATTTAGCCGACTGCACGAAGCCGTCCATCGTAAAAGAGTAGCCAAGCATTATGATAAGCAAGATAAGAAGCGAGGGCATCATCCAGACGTTTACGCGCTCTATGCCGCTTTTTATGCCCTTTGATACGATAAAAATACAGAGGAAAAACACGATCGTAAAGTAAAAAATTTGAGATAAGGCATCGTTAGCGTAGAAATTTTCGAAAATTTCCTTTGAAGCTTCGACGTCTTTTGGCAGCTCGGTTATTACCATCACTGCGTATTTTAGTATCCATCCGATGATGACCGTGTAAAAAGCGGCAATTATGATCGCTCCTATCATCGTAAAACCCGCAAATTTCCACGTTTCTTTGTGTTTTGGAGCAAGCTTTTTAAAAGCATTTACTGGGTCAGACTCAGAAAGCTTACCGATAGCTATCTCGCCGAAAAATATCGCAAGTCCGATAAAAAACGTCATAAAAAGATACAAAAGCACGAAGGCCGAACCGCCGTTTTGACCGACTAAATACGGGAATTTCCACGCATTTCCAAGCCCCACCGCAGAGCCTGCGACGGCTAAGATAAAACCGATTTTTGAAAATTTATCCTGCGCCAAATTTAACCTTAGTATTTGAAATTTCAGAAGCGAGGCTAGCATAAAAAAGCTTTTAAAATTCTAATTTTTAAATAAATTCGTGGAAAAACGAAACATCGCTGAAATTTTTTGTAAATTTGTAGCACTAGCGGCGACAAAATTTGACGAGTAGAAAATTTATGAAAAATTTTCTCGGTTTTAAGTAACTCAAAGCTAAATTTTTATAAAATGCGCTCTCAAAGCTTCAAAGTAGGGGTCTGATCCGAAATGGCTTAAATTTACAAGGAGACTTTATGAAAAAAGTTGTTTTCTTAATGATGGCTCTTGCTAGCTTTGCGTTTGCGGGCGACGGCGAGATGCTAAGATCTTACTCTGTTCTTGCGGCAGCAGTCGGTCTAGGCCTAGCGGCTCTTGGCGGCGCTATCGGTATGGGAAATACCGCTTCTGCGACAATCTCAGGCACGGCTAGAAACCCTGGCGTGGGTAGCAAGCTAACTACGACGATGTTCGTTGCTCTTGCGATGATCGAAGCGCAAGTTATCTACGCACTTGTTATCGCGCTAATCGTTCTTTACGCAAACCCAATGTTATAATCTCGGGCGGGTTCGTCCCGCTCTTTGTTCTTTATAATCCACGTGCGACCTTGGTGGAACGGTAGACACGCTACTTTGAGGTGGTAGTGCCGAAGGGTGTGCGAGTTCAAATCTCGCAGGTCGCACCATTTAGACAAATTCTCCCAAAAATATCCCAATATCTGGCTTTTGTAAAATAGGTATCAAAGCTAAGTAATCCGAAATCTATCGAATTACGCCTTTAAAACTTCCTTGACGGCTTCCTATCTCGATTAGGAAGTATTTTTTTAGAAAACTCGCGCTACCCGTCCGAAATCTTATAATTAAGAGAAAAAGGACGCACATGCGGTTAACCTCTCAACTTGACAAACTTACGGATTTTGTCGGCTTTAAAGCTCACCCTGACGAAACTATTGCCGCATACACTCTACCGATCGGCAAAAAAGAAAGCCGACAAAAACTCGACGAATGCGGGCTTTGGTTGAAAATACTCAAGACAACTGGTCGTAAGAGTAAAAAAGTAAAACTAAAGAAGGACTATTATTACGGCTCACAAGGAAAACTTATAAAATTCCTTGGTTCGGCAAAAGACCTAAGTTACAAAACCGCGCTAAAAATGGTTAAAGAGTTGAACGCAGGGGCTACGCCTAACGGAAAGGCTTTTGCTACCCTGGCTTCGGTTTTCGAGCTTTACCTAAACTTCGGCTCCAAACGTTGGGCACCTCAAACGATGGCAAAAAAACTCAAAATATATAAAAAATTCGCCCCCCTAAAAGACAAAGACATTACCCGAATAAAAGCCGATTCGATATTCGCTATCGCAGATGAGCTTTATCATGCTGAAAAGTTTGCCGCTTTGAAAGATTTTCTGGTCGAGGCGAAAATGGTCTTTAGCTATGCAAAAAACCGCCAAAAAATCGGCAAGAGCCCCCCCCTAGACGGCGTCGATTTTTCTAAAATCTACGTCACGCCTGAGAGTGACGGCTTCGGACACATTGAAACCAATAAAGACTTACGCTCGTTAATCGCCTATTGCTGTGGTTATGCAGGCTCGCTGGATGTTCGCAACGCCTTAGTGCTCGGCCTTTGTACTGCGCTACGGGCGGCGAATGTTCGCTTTTTACTCGGGAAAACCTAGTGCGTGACGAAAACGGCTATTACCTCGCCTTTACCAAAGACGAGATGAAAGTTAAGCGCAACGGCGATATGTATCTCGGCCTTCCACGCGAGCTAGGTGAGTGGCTTGATAATATGGACGTCGGCACGTATTTTTTTATGGGTCGAAGCGGGGAAAAGGCACTCTCCGATGCTATATTATCAAAGGCTCTAAAAGACTATACACCTGAGACGCCGAAGGGTCGAATCGTGTTTCATTCATTCCGCGGCATTCTTTCGACTTTTTGTCATGAAGTCGACGAAGGTGATGTAAGCGATTACGATGTGTCCCGCACCCTATCCCACAAAATAAAAGGCGTAGAACGACATTATAACAAGTCTAAGGCTATTGCTACTACGCGTCGCGTTTTGTCTTGGTGGTTCGGGTATTTAAAAGATAGGGGTTTGAAATTATGAGAAAAAGAGGCGGGCAAAGAGAATTAGCTCTTTGCAATAAGAACAAGCAAATTATATTCAATGTTTCTTTATTTTTTAATAATATATCTCGGGAAGTGGGCGTAAATGAATAATTTTCACTCTGATCTCGATAAATTTAATCCTCGCGAGTTGCATTTGAGGCAAACGCTATTAAGCAGAGAGATAAAACAACCCCTTGATTCTCGTGCTATCGAGATATCAACATTCGATGTTTCGGGGGATTTCTTGGCTCTCGGTTTTTCCTGCATTGGTATAACTCTAACGCTTGACAATACAGGTATTCATCACAACGGCACTCCTGGTCGCATACCTAACGCAAAAGCTGCAAAAGAGCTAGAGCGAAAACTAAACGAGCTCATAAAAAAGCTACTCTCGACGATCCCTGTTTGGTGTGCATGGGTTTTTGAGCGACACCGTAACGGCTCCCCCCACATCCATGCCTTGTTGTTTTGTCCTGTGCGCGACCTCGCTCGCCTCGTAAAAATTTGCCGAAAATTCTATAACGATGAGGCTGTTGAACTCCGCACTTTAAGTCCCGAGTATATCTTTAAAGACGAAAAATGGCAGTGGGGGGTTAGTCACAAAAACCTCTGATTTTCCCGCCGCTTTTTGTAAGAAAATCCTCGCTCGAACCGCTACTAGGATTGACTTAGACAAAGATCGGCTAGTTCGGTACAATGTCGCGAAAATCAAGGACGTGCAAAACACAAAAGAGCTTCATAGTGTGTCGAATGCAAAGCTGAAAAAGAAATATCCTAATGCCGAGCTTGCATTGGGAAATCTATTTTTTGAGTTGTGGCGCTTTTGGCGTTACTCTCATTGCCGATCGAAGCGCGAGCGGGTTGCGGACGATGTAAACAAATACGATATTCTAATTTTAGGTAAAAAGTCCGAACAACCTAAAAACGATGATGAGCCCTTTCCTGTAAGTCGATTTGTCATCGTGCAACCGACGCTTGGAGCTTTCGGTTGTGACCCGCACTGCCGATTAAAAACTGAATCTAACGACGACTTACAAC
>CAUQRE010000117.1:0-4635 GCA_963520315.1 uncultured Campylobacter sp.
ACCTATCGGCGGGCTAAAAGAAAAGCTTATCGCCGCGCATAAGGCCGGCATAAAAACCGCTCTGATACCGCGTAAAAACTATGAACGCGACCTAGGCGACATCCCGCAGGACGTCAAAAACGATATGCAAATCATCCCCGTGGACGTCATCGAAGACGTGCTAAAAAATGCGTTCGTCGCAAAATAACTACAAAATTTGATCAAATTTAGCCTCGCTTGCGGGGCTAAGTTTATCGCTCATATCCGAAAAACCTGCTTTAAATTTACCGCTATTTTTGGTTCGCGTAAATAAGCCGAGCCTTGCTGCTAAAATTCGGTAAATTTTAATCAAGTTCGTGTTTTTAAGAGCTAGAAGCAAATTTTAGGCGTTTTTATGACAAATAGCTTAAATTTGAGTTTAAAGATAAATAAGCGAAAATTTTAAGCCCCTTGCGCGTATTTTGATATTTTCGCGTTTTTGGGCCTTATTTGCTTAATGCGGCGGCGTAGTTACGATTTGAAGCGCCGAGGGCGGACCAGCCCGCCCGTTTTAGCGGGAGCGGGCTAAATTTGCTTGCATTCCCACTCGGGATAAAATTTTCTAACGTAAGCGTTTAGCTCCCTTTCGGCGTCGCTATACTCGCGGTTTGAAGCGTTTTTAGCGTCAAATTCGCCGTCATGCCCATCGCCCAAAAACTCCGTTATCATACCCGCGCCAAGCGTCGCGTTGTTATAGCGGTCAATCACGATAAAAGAGCCGCTTTGGCGGTTTTGCTCGTATAGATCCGCGCATACGCTCTTATCTAGGCTCACGGCGCATTTTGCGATGTCGTTTAACTCTAAGCGCCGGGCTTTAAGCTTTTCAAAATTATTGACGTCGCGTTTATATAAAATTTCGTCAAATTTCGCGTTTATCACGTTTGAGTTGATTTTGATTAGATATTGCTCGCCGGGCGTTAGCGGCGCTTCGTTCATCCAGACGATATTTGCGTTAAATTTTCGCGTTATGCGCGGCAAATTTGCAGGCTTTGCTATCATATCGCCGCGGCTAACGTCTACCTCGCGGTCGAGGCAAAGCGTGATAGCTTGGGGCGCAAAGGCTTGGGGCGCGGTTTTAAATGCGTCGTCTTTGCCTTTGACGCCAAGGTCTAGGTTATCAGTCGTTACTATGGATTTTACGCGCGCTTTTTTATTTGACAGCAGTACGACTACTTCGTCGTTTTCGCGGATTTCGCCGCCCGTTATAGTGCCGCAGTAGCCGCGGAAATTTAGATGCGGGCGATTTACGTACTGCACGGCGAATCTGAACTCGCTAGGGCGGTCGGGGCTAACGTCTAGCGCGTCTAGCGTCGGCAGTAGCGCAAGCCCTTTATACCACGGCGTATTTTCGCTATTTTTTAAGATATTATCGCCGTTTAGCGCGCTAATTGGGATAAAGTCGAATTTTATCCGCTCGCTATGAGGTAAATTTCGGCTCATTTTTAGATAATCGCTCTTAATGTCCTCAAAAACGTCCTGCCTAAAATCTATCAGATCCATTTTATTTATCGCTACTATAATGTGCCTAATGCCTAGCAAACTCGCGATAAACGAGTGGCGTTTGCTCTGCGTTAAAACGCCTTTTCTAGCGTCGATTAAGATAACCGCGACGTCCGCCGTACTAGCAGCAGTCGCCATATTTCTGGTGTATTGCTCGTGGCCGGGAGTGTCGGCGATGATATATTTTTTCTTATCGGTGCTAAAAAATCTATACGCCACGTCGATCGTGATGCCTTGTTCGCGCTCGCTGGCTAGCCCGTCTACTAAATTTGCGAAATCTATCTCGCCGCGTTCGTTTCTAGCGCCGTTTAGCTGGTCTTCAAAGATACCCTTAGCGTCGTAAAGCAACCTGCCTATTAGCGTAGATTTGCCGTCGTCCACGCTGCCGCACGTGATAAAGCGCAAAATATCTACGCTCTCGTTTCGCTTTAAAAATTCTCTCAAATCCATTAAAAATACCCCTCTTGTTTTTTTGCTTCCATCGACGAGCCTTCGTCTGAGTCTATGAGCCTGCCTTGGCGCTCGCCGCTGTTTGCTACCAAAAGCTCGGCTACGATCTTTTCTAGCGTATCGGCTGCTGAGTTAATAGCGCCCGTTAGCGGGTAGCAGCCTAGCGTGCGAAAGCGCACCAGCTCGTCTTTCGCCGTAGCTCTTAGCTTCTCAGGCATTCGCTCGTCGTCTACTAAAATTTTAGCGCCCTTATACTCTACGACGGGGCGGACTTTGGCAAAATATAGGCTTGGGATCGGGATATTTTCAAGCATTATGTACTGCCAAATATCAAGCTCGGTCCAGTTGCTAAGCGGAAATACGCGGATACTTTCATTTTCTTTTATGCGGCCGTTGTAGATATTCCATAGCTCGGGGCGCTGATTTTTGGGGTCCCAGCGGTGAAATTTATCGCGAAAGGAGTAAATACGCTCTTTTGCGCGGGACTTCTCCTCGTCGCGCCTAGCTCCGCCGAAAACGGCGTCAAATTTATACGTATCTAGCATCTGTTTTAGTCCCTGCGTTTTCATGATATCCGTGTGCATGGAGCTGCCGTGTATAAAAGGCGAAATGCCCATCTGTTCGCCTTTTGGATTTACGTAGACGATTAGCTTCATGCCGCTTTCTTTGGCTCTGCGGTCGCGAAACTCTATCATCTCGCGAAATTTCCACAGCGTATCGACGTGCACCAGCGGCACGGGCGGCACGGCGGGATAAAACGCCTTTTGCAACAAGTGCAGCATCACGGAGCTATCCTTGCCGATACTATAAAGCATCGCCGGATTTTTAAACTCCGCGACCACTTCGCGCATTATATGTATCGACTGCGCTTCTAGGGCTTGAAGATGGGTTAAATTTTGCATATTTCTCCTTTTTCTTAAATTTAACTGCTTTTTAGCGGCAACCTGGAATTCGCCGTTTAAATTTGGGCTTTTTAGCTCGCTCATTCGTCCGCCCGCTCGTTTTCTCGCTAACTTTGCTTGCGGGCGCTAACTCCCGCTTTTTCGCGCTTGCACCGGCTACATAGCTAAATTTAGCACCGTCAAGATGCGGGTCTAGACGCGTAAAATTTAGCCGAATTTAACCTCAAATTCGAGCGCAAAGAGCTAAGGCGAAGTATCGCGAGACGGATTTGAAAGTCGTGCAAAAAATTTAATCGAGACTAGGTATAAATCCTGTCGCGGATTAAAATTTTCTTCTGCTTGCAGTTGCGAGCAAAGAAAAGCAAAAATCTCTTTCAAAGACGCTTGCAAGACGAGCCGACGGCTACAAGATTTAGTCCCGCCCTTTTATATGCAGCCCGCACTCTTTGTGGTTAGGATCCTCCCACCACCACCTGCCCGCGCGTATGTCCTCGCCCGGTTTTATCGCACGGGTACAGGGCTCGCAGCCGATACTGGCGTATCCTTTCGCATAAAGCTCGTTTACGGGCAAATTTAGCTCGCGCGCGACGCCCCACATAAACTCGTCGCTAAAATCAAATAACGGGTTGATTTTTTTTAAATTAAAATTTGCGTCCGTTTCGCACAGGCTAACGTCCGTTCTAGTTACGCTTTGCGCCGCGCGTATGCCGCTTATCCACGCCTCTTTTTTATTTAGCGCCGCGCGCAAAGGGATCATTTTTCGCTGATGGCAACAAAATTTGCGGTTTTCTACGCTATCTCTCATGCCCCATTGCCCGATCTTTTCATCCACTTGGGCTAGCGTCTCGCCGCTGATAGCGTATGTTTTTATCTTGATACCGAAAAATTTCTCTACCTCTTTTTGATACTCTAAACTCTCTTTAAAAAGCTTATGCGTATCGAGGGTAAAAATTTCAAGCCTATCTAGATCAAAGCCCGATTTTAGAGCCATATCTATCGCGATACAGTCCTCTATCTGGTGCGAAAACGCCAGCGCGACGCGCCCCTTTATCTCTGCCAAAACCGCCGCCAAACGCGACGTCGCTTCATTATATGTAGTAATCACAAAAACTCCCGTCCTCTTGCGAGTAGCTATGCACGCTAGTAAAATTTAGATATACGAATTTTAAATTTTTCTCTTTTATGTCTTTAAATTTCGCGCTCGTGATATCGACTTCGACCATATCCGCGCTTTCTTGCATCTTAATATCAAGCCTAATGCGAGAGCCTAAAATTCGGCTATGCATGATCTCGCCTTTTTTAGAACCGGCGCTGTATTCAAAGCCAAGCTCTATCTCGTGAGGCCGCACGAATAACAAATCTCCCGCGCTCTCGTCGCTTACGATACCATCAGCGCCAACTCTGCCGCGAAAGAGATTTACGTTGCCTAAAAAGCTATACACGAAAGGATTGGCCGGTTTTTCGTAAACGTCTACGGGCGTGCCTACTTGCTGGATCTCGCCTTTATTCATCACGACTATTTTATCGCTTACTTCTAGCGCTTCTTCTTGATCGTGCGTAACGAACACGCTAGTAATGTGAATCTCGTCGTGTAGTTTCCTTAGCCACCTGCGTAGATCTGCTCTAACCTTTGCGTCCAGCGCCCCAAACGGCTCGTCTAGCAGCAAAATTTTAGGCTCCACCGCTAACGCCCTAGCTAGCGCCACGCGCTGTTTTTGCCCGCCGCTTAGCTCGTCTGGAAAGCGCCCCGCCAAGCTTTCTAGCT
>CAUQRE010000118.1:0-4624 GCA_963520315.1 uncultured Campylobacter sp.
TTGCCACGCCCTGGCCTAACGGCCCCGTCGCAACCTCGACGCCTTTGGTGTGGATCTCCGGGTGACCGGGGGTTTTGGAGCCCAGCTGGCGGAAGTTTTTTAGATCCTCTAGGCTAAGATCGTAGCCGCTAAGATGCAAAAAGCTATACACGAGCGAGCTTGCGTGACCGCCGCTAAATACGAGCCTATCGCGGTTTAGCCAGTTTGGATTTTTAGGATTGTGATTTAGAAATTTAGCCAGCACGACCATGACGTCTGCTAGCCCCATCGGCGCGCCCGGATGCCCGCTGTTTGCCTGCTGCACCATATCCGTGCATAAAAACCTTATCGTATCCGCCATCTTTTTTAGCATTTTTCTCTCCTTTTTGGCTCTGCTTGCCGTTTAGCTCGCCTTTGCCGCGCTTTTGCGGACGCGCTAGACCGGCAAGATTTTTGCTTGCAATTATACACAAATAAAATTTAATCGCCTTTTAGACGCGCATAGCAAGAAAATTTAAGCCGTTTTTTGAAATCAAGGACGCCCAAAACGCACGGGCGACATTTATTTTCGGCATATAACGCGCTGCCAAGCAATGCCGCAAGCAACACGCGCTTACGTTTTGCGATTTACCGAGCCGACTAAATTTGAGCTTCCTTAGCCGTATTTTTGCGAGCGTTTTGGATTTGTTTTACTTCCCGGTTTAGATTTACGCAAGCATTCGCGCGCTTTTTGGGTTTTACGAAATTTGCAAAGCCGACGCCGCCCTAAAATTTAAAGTAAGTAAATTTTCCTCGTGCCGCACAAATCGTAAAATTTTTTGGCGACGTTCCTTTCCGCGCCGTCTTCGCGACTCGCGCCGTTGCGTTTAAGCTTTTTACGTCCAGACGACGTAGCGCCGTTTCGCTCCGCCTCGCCTGTTTTTCAGCCGACAAAACCCGAATTTATTTTCCGCCAAACCCCGCGCAGACGATGTTTTTTAGCGTTTGGGCTTGCTTGATTAGCATTTTGGTCTTAGCTTGCGCGCCGCGCGAGCCTTTTTCGTCCGAGGAGAGCTGTTTTTGCGGCGAAGAGTTTTCTTGCGAGCTAAAAATTTTAACACCTTCAAGCGAGATTTCGCCTCGCGTTCGAACGGCCAAAATTTGACGCGCGTCCTCGCCGTCGCGGCTTTCTACGCTTGTCGCGCTTATCTTTTTGCCAGCAAAAAACGCCTCGCAGACGCCGCCTTGCGCCTCATAATCCGTTACTTTGACGGCGCCTTCTTTAAATTCGTAAATTTTGATCCGCCTTGACTTTCGCAGCTTCTCGTCGCCGCTCCACTCGCTCTCTCCCGCGTCCAGGCCCGCGACCGTAAACGCGCCGTCCTCGGCCTTATACATGTCGCCTAGCATTACGGGCAGCTTTTTGCCCTCTTGCTTGGTTAGCGTAAAGCCGATCTTTTCGCCGTTTTTAAAAGACGCGCGAAACCGCTCGGAGAAAAACGCCGTGAAAAACGCGACCTCTTTTAGCGCGCCGTCCGTATCCTCGTATCTCGTCCAGTTTTCCTCGGGCACGCCAATTAAAGCGACATCCTTGTCGGCGCTAGGCTTTAAGCCCGCGCAACCGCAAAACGCCCAGACCGCGACCGCGCCTAAGAGCAAATTTTTCATATTTTTCCTTAAATTTACGCGCAAACCCGAGCAAAAGCGCGCTAAATTTACACCCTAGCTTGCGCCGTAAATTTTAAAAACTCGGCGAAATTTTCTTTTTTCTCTTTTAGCTCAAACGGTATCTTATGCTCTTTTTCGCCGATTATTACGGCATCCTCTTTTACCTCGATCTGCGCACCCCTGATCTCGTCCCATGAGCTAAAAACGGGCTCTTCCATCAGCTCGCGGCTAATGAGTCCGCGCTCGTCTAGTATCACTCCGTAAGGCTTACCAAAAAGAGAGCGGTCAAGACTGTGAAGCATCGGCGAGACGGGCTTAAAGACGCTAAGCGATTTTGATAGCAGCTTCGTCTCGTCAAGCGGCGTTTTTAGCGCTTCGCCCAGCTCAAGCTCCAAAATTTTATCCGCAATCGTGCGCTCCTGGGCCTTAACGCCTTCCTCGAAAACCGCCCGCAAGACCGCTTTTAGCGCAGTTTTCATTGCCGCTTTCATCTCGTCCTCGATTTCAAATTCGCATTTTTCTAGCTCTTGCCACGCGAGATTTTCCAGCTCGTCAGGCGAATGCTCGTCTAGCCTAAACGCCGCGGCTACTTCGTCCGCATTTGCTACGGATGCGTCGAATTTAACCAAAAGATGTTTTTCCGTGAGCAAAAATCCTATGCTTCTTCGCACGATGCGCGTATGCACGCCGATAAAAGCAATCGGCGCGGCACCGTAAAATTTAACCGTCCCGCCATAATCCGCGCCTTCTTGTCGCCCTAGGCTTTTATCTAAAATTTGCCTCGTAGCTAGCGTGAAAACCTCGTTCGCATCGTCCCAAACGGGGTGCTTTGCGCCTCCTAAAACCAAAACCTTTTGCGCGCTCTCATCTAGCGACGCTAAAATTTGCTCTAAATTTCGCATATTTTTCCTAAATTTTAGTTTTTTAGATATTTTCGCGCTAGGGCGCAAATCATAGCTTCAAGGCGCGGCAAAAGCCTAAATTTAGCAAAGGTTAAATTTAACGCCCAAACGCCGACTAAATTTATTTTATCTTTTTGTATCTCCATTCGCGCTCTTGGGCTAGCTTAGGCTTGCCGCCCGCAAAAACGTATCTTTTATAAGCGGTCATCGCATGCTTGCTTTGCATATCAAAGGACATCAGCGAGCCGCCGTATACTACGTCGTCAGCTAGTATATCGCTATCAAAAGTCGCCTCGATGCGCTCTTTTTGCGCCCATCTTTTGCCGTTTGCGTCGCTAACTAGCTCGTAGACGTCTACGCTCACGTTATCGCCGCGCGCATCGTAGCCGTAGACTAGCTTTTTGTCGCCATCTTTAGCGCCGTATCGCTGCGTA
This sequence comes from uncultured Campylobacter sp., assembly GCA_963520315.1. GTDB lineage: Bacteria > Campylobacterota > Campylobacteria > Campylobacterales > Campylobacteraceae > Campylobacter_A. The sequence goes on from CAUQRE010000118.1 coordinate 2,963, forward strand.
AGCAGACGCTCGCCAGACTTATCGTAGACGTTGCGACTAGAAAACTCCTGCTTCCACTCTTTTTTCTCGTTATCCCACGAAAACGCCGCCGTCTCAAAGTCCGCTCCGCTAACTACGATCACGTCTTTGTAGCTATTTTTCCACTCTTTTTTCTCGTTATCCCAGACAGAAGTTATCGTCACGTCCTTGCCGTTTGCAGCCTCGTGCCTAGACATCTGCGAGTTTTGCCATGCGCCGTCTACGTAGACGCTGCTTACGCGCTCGTATTTACCGCGAACGTCGCCTGCAATGATCTCTTTTTGAGACGGTATCCACGCGCCGTTTTCAAACAGCGACCTTTCATAGCCTATAGGCTGCTCGTTTGCATCGTAGAGATAGAGCATTTTTTCTTTAGGCTGCCATTTCGCGCCGTCCCAAACGCTATAAACGGTTAGCTCGTTTTGACCGCTTCTGTTATAAGTAGCGCGAGCAAGAGACGATTTTTGCCATTTGCCCGCTTTTAGTTCGTATCCGGTCTCTTCGTATACGCCGTTTGCGCGTTTTGAGACGGTTTTGCTAGCGTTTTTAACGCCTCGGACGTAGCCCGTCGTCTCCTGCGTAGATACTCCGTTTTTAAGGCTTGCTTTATATTCGTTTATCTTGCGCCATTTTTCAGCCTTGAAATCATAATCATAGGCATAAAATTTAACCAGCTCGCCGTCCTTGCCGAAGTATGTTATTTCTTTGTATCTATTTTTGCCGCCGTCTTTTAGCTCGGACTCGGTAACGACCCGCGTTTTATGCTCTTTAGCGTCGTAAATTTGGCGCGTAACGTAGCTAAGAGCCGGCTCTTCGTATATCTTTTGCGAGGTGCTTTCAAGCGCGTATTCGTAGTCTTTGGCTAGAGCGCACGCGCAAAGCGCGGCTAGCAACAAGGCCGTTTTTTTCATAGATTCTCCTTAAATAAATTTAAGCGATTATATAATTTTAAACATAAAAAACAAAGGTGCGGCAAAAAGGCTAAATTTAATCGCCGCTCGCACTAGAACGAGTTAAATTTCAAACGAGTCGGCGTAGAACATTTAAAATTTTATCTGCTATAATACTCCAAAAAATTTAAAAGGCGAAAAATGATTCCATTTACCGACGAAGAGCTTTTAAGGCCCGTAAAAGCGAGCTTGCAAAAGGTTATGCCGATGCTTGAAAACGACGGCGGAGGCATGGAGCTACTAGGCATAAAAAACGGCAAAATTTACGTCCGCCTCACCGGCCACTGCCACGGCTGCGCGGCTAGCACTACTACGCTAAAATACGGCATCGAGCGTCAGTTACGTACGGATATCCACCCCGAACTTAGCGTCGTAAACATCCCTATCGGCGAGGAAGTTAAATTTGACTGATTACAAAAAAGCGGGGCTAAGAGCGTTTAACAAGGGCGAATTTGACGCTGCCGCGAGTTATTTTTCGCTCGCTTACGAAAAAAAGCCGGACGAAAAGCTACTCTTTCTCATCACGCTTTGCTCGCTTGCTAAAACCCGCCGCGACGAGGCGATGACGCTTTTTGAGATATTTAAGCTAAAAGATAAATTAGGCATGAGTCCTGCGGATTTGGACGAAATTTTGGGCGCGCTTGAGGCAAAAATCGACGAAAACGAGGATAACGAGGAGCAAAACGCCATTAGC
>CAUQRE010000119.1:0-4606 GCA_963520315.1 uncultured Campylobacter sp.
GGAGATCATAGTGAGATACGGCGAAGAGGAGATAAAAAATTTTGACATTGAAAATTTAGAAGTTTGGCCGAATAAACAGGAGCGTGATTATCTTATAAAAATTACCCTGCCCGAGTTTTGCTGCCGCTGTCCGCGTTCTGGCTATCCGGATTTTGCGACGATCTATTTGGAATATATTCCCGATAAGCTCGTAGTCGAACTTAAAGCGATCAAACTTTACATTAATTCCTTTATGAACCGCTACATCAGCCACGAGGATAGTATAAATGAAATTTACGGCGCGCTGCAAAGCAAGCTAAAGCCTAAATTTATGAAAATCACGGGCGATTTTAATCCGCGCGGCAACGTCCACACGGTAATCGAAATAAACTCGGATCAAATTTACCGATGATAAGCTCAAATTTAGTCGAACAAATTTTTAAATCCGCAAGCATTAGCCGCTGGAACGATTACCCAAAGATGGTAAGTTTAGTCGAGCTCGACAAACAGGCGCATAAATTTATCATCGCTTATTTCATCGCTAGCTTTGAGCGCGATGTGGATATCAACTACGTGATAGAAGCGGGGATTTTCGAGTTTTTAGCGCGCATCGTCGTGACCGACATCCGCCCGGACGTCTTTCATCAGATCCAAAAAACCAAGAAAAAAAAGATCAACGAATGGGTTTTAAGCGTCCTAGAAAGCGATCTTTTGCCTATTCAAAATGGCGCCTTTCTCGAGCGATTTAAAAAATATCTAAATTCCAAGGATCATAAGAAAGAAGCCGTGATCTTAAAGGCGGCGAGTTACCTTTCTACGCGGTGGGAATTTAATATCGTCTATCAAACGAGCCAGTTTCTAAACGACATCGAGGAGCTAAAAGCCAAGGTCGAGGAGGAGCTCGAGGATTATTACGAGCTAATCGGCGTGCGAAAGATCGTGATGAACAAAAAACTTGCTCGCATAGTCGATCTTAGCGGCAGACTTCGTTTTCAAAAGCGCTGGGCGCAGACGCCGCGCATCCCTGAAACGGCGGTTCTAGGCCACATGTTGGTCGTGGCGATTTTGAGTTATTTTTACTCGCTTGAGGTTAAGGCCTGCAAAACGAGACTAGAAAATAACTTCTTTTGTGCGCTCTTTCACGATCTGCCAGAGTCGCTAACGCGCGATATAATTAGCCCCGTAAAATACGGTATCGAAGGACTAAACGAGATAATCAGCGAATACGAAATGCGCCTGATAGACGAGAAAATTTTGCCTTTCGTGCCTGAAAATTTTAGAGACGAGTTTAGCTATATCCTCGGTATCCGTATGGAAGGCGGCAAATTTATCAAAAACGAGTTTGAAAATAGAATTTGTGAGAAAAAGCCTCTACATCACGAGGGTACGATGGAGAATGTAAACGAGGATAAATTTAACGCCATCGACGGCAAAGCGCTTAAAATTTGCGATAAACTCGCGGCGTTTTTCGAAGCGGGGATCTCGATCAGCTACGGTGTGAAGTCAAACGAACTAACCGAAGGCTTTAATAATATGGATAAATTTTTCCAGAAAAATCAGAGCTTGGACGGAGTGAATTTTTTGAAAGTTTGTGATGATTTTAAGGAGCATTTTTCGCTTTTGCAGGTTTAAAAACCCTCTCTCAGATGACTGCGGCACACGCCTAGCCTAAGTGCTCTGCTGTGTTCCCACCCTGAAGCGGTGCCTAGAAGAGACATTGCACAGGTCTAAGAAAGGGCAAGAGCGATTTTACTCAAATTTTACTTAAATATATTTTAGGCGGCAACATGGGATTTGATATAAAATGTAAATTTTTGTCGTTGTTTAGGGAATTTTTGGTCTATCATCACCGCTCGCTCGAGTTTCGCGCGAAGATATTCGCGGCTATCATCTCGGCCAAACTCAATCCCGAAGAGGAAGATTTTGCAAATTTATACGATATCTCGAGCGAAATTTACGGCGGCGACGAGAACCGCAAACGCGTACTTATCGAAACCACCAGAGAATACGTCTCCCGTATCAAACGCAAAGACCCGATGACGCTTGATAGCTTGCTCTTAGCGATCGATCAGGCCATCAGAGCGAACAAAAACTACGCGCTAAAGATTGATTTCGAGCATCTGCGTAGGCTCATCGACGCCGACGAATACGAAGGCCTCGTGCAGCAACGCGTGTATGATTTTTTGCTATATGAGGTAAAAACCTACGCACCAAACAGATAAAACTTCAAATTCGAAAGTCAAATTTTGCTTATTTTTACTGCTTTTTAGTGGCGTTATTTATACGGCTTTTTATTATGGATTTGATTTTTTTGGAGGCGATACGCTTGATGACGGCATTTACAAAGGGGTCGGCATGCCTGAGGCCGGCAACGCGACCGATATAAATTTCACCGTCAAAAAAGCCGGTATCTACGAGATAAGTTTCATCTACGCGCAAGATCCGCAAAAGCAAAAAGAGGAAGAAAAGCTCAGCGAGGAGGTCTTCCCGGGATATGGCAGCGACGAGTTTACGAAGTGGTTTTGCCAGAAAACTACAGCTGCTAAGCTAGCTGGCTACTACGGTTATACGATGCAAGGCGTCCCTGAACCTATGGGCACGAGCGAAGAGGAAAAATCGGCCTGCACGGGCGAAAAAATATTGCTAAAAGTTATGTTCAAATCTCTACAAAACCGCAAAATAAACTACGTAAAAGGCGACGAGATGAACGATCTAAAACAAACTTCGAACGCCCTAACCGAGACCTTTGATCTATCAAAATACGGCGCGACTTCATGGTGCAGCGCTCCAAATGTAGGCTTTGCGTACGATAAAGTTTTGCTCCGAGCAGAGCTTAAAAAAGGCGAATATGGCAAAAATGCAGGCTTTAAGCGACGCGCCCGAGCTAAAAAAGATCGTGATGTTTACAAAATTAGCAGATATCACAACTGGAAGTGATGATTTGCGAGATTTTGCGCGCCAAATTTGCCTTTTTGAGCGTCAAATTTGACTAAATTTAGTAAAAATTCCTAAGCCCTATTTCTAAATTTGAACGTATCAAATTTGGATCAAATTTAGCCTTCGCCTGCGTCAAATTTTCAAAATTTTCGCCTGTATCGAGGAAATTTTGTAGATAGTAAACGCCTCTGTATCCGTGCTCGTATAAAATCTCGCTCATAGCAGAGATATCGGCCTCGTCTAGCAAGTCCGCGTGCACCGTCGTTCTAACCTCAAATTTAAAGTCGGTTTGCAACAAAAACTCAAGCGTTTGCAAGAAATTTTTATACAAATTCGAGCCCGCAACCTTGAGAAATTTCTCCTTCGTCGCTTTAAAATCAAGCGCGATGTAGTCGATTAAATTTAGCGAGATAGCCTGCTGAAGTATGATAAAATTTGAGCCATTGGTATCGACTTTGAGCGAAAAGCCGCGCGACTTTACTTCGCGAGCTAGCGGCAAAAACGCCGAGCTAAGCGTGCATTCGCCGCCGCCAAAAACCACGCCGCTAAGCTTACCTTTGCGCTTGTCTAAAAATTTGATAAACTCGGCGCGGCTAATCTGTCCGGCGCCCGTGACGATAGGGACGTTGTAGCAGTATGCACAGCGCATGTTGCAGCCCGCAAACCACGCTATACAGGCCGTTTTGTCGGGGTAGTCTAGAGTTGTAAATGGAGTGAGCGAGTAAAGCGGAAAATCAGCGTCTTTCACGTTTTACTCGCGGTTAGGTTAGGCTTTGCGTTCGCAAAATTTGACGCGCTCTTTGTGCTCGCCTTTTTTACCGAGGTTAAAGCTCTCTATAGGGCGGTGGTAGCCCATTACGCGGGTGTAAACGACGCATTTAGTGCGTTTTGCTTCAAGCGAAGCTAAGATTTCTTTGTCGCTCATTTGTCACTCCTTGATAATTGATGTCAAATAGTATAGCACTTTATAGATAACTGCCGTCTTAAATTTTATGTGATTTTTTGTTTTTCAGCCGTTGTTAAAAGTATGGTAATATCTGCGTTACGATTAAATTTAAAACAAAGGAAAAACATGACAAAAGTCAAATTTCACGGCGCAGACGTCGCGCTAAAAGGCGAAGAGGTATTCGTTGGCTCATATGCGCCAGAAGTAGCACTTGTCGGACAGGATCTTGGCGAGTTTAAGGTCGGCGGTAACAACGGCATCGAGATACTAGTTGCCGTTCCGTCGCTAGACACGGGCGTTTGCGCGACGGAGACGCGTAAATTTAACGAAAAAATGGCGGCCAAAGAGGCAATCAAACTAAGCGTGATCTCGATGGATCTGCCGTTTGCGATGGGGAGATTTTGCTCTACGGAGGGCATCAAAAACCTAAAAGTCGGCAGCGACTTTAGAGCTAAAGAGTTTGGCGAAAAATACGGCGTAATCATCGGCGAAGGGCCACTTGCGGGGCTTTTAGCTAGAGCCGTTTTCGTCATCAAAGACGGCGTTATAATCCACAAACAAATCGTTCCCGAGATCACGGACGAACCGAACTACGACGCGGTATTTGACACGATAAAATCAAGCGGAGGATGTGGCTGCGGGTGTATGTAAGCCGCGAAATTTAAAGACCGTGAGAGCGGTCTTTAAATTTAATTATTTAAAAGCTTATCCATATTACATTGATACGGGCCTTGTTTATAGTAC
>CAUQRE010000120.1:0-4575 GCA_963520315.1 uncultured Campylobacter sp.
CCGCTTTGCCGCGGACGCCGTCGGTACCGAATAGTTTCATTATCTTTCCTTTTATTAAAATTTCTACGGCCTTATCTCTTGAGTGTATTTAAAAGAGCTAGCAAAAATAAATGCTCACGGACGACCAGTCCCCTCCGCTTTATTTTTGCGTCGCAGCTTTTAAATCTATCTCAAGATATAAAGCCTTATCAACTTTTTGGGCGCCAAACACTGCGCCTTTAAATTTATGGTAAGATAAAATTTACCCGCCAAATTCCATAAATTCATTAAATTTTCGACCTATTTTATCAAAAAATATCCAAATTTAAGTTGTAAATTTCCTCGCTTTAAATTTTACTTAAATTAAGCGGATTTTAAAACTGGTTTTTATATAATCACGGACTAAAATTATGACAAAAGGGACATTATGGCAAACCATAAATCTTCTGAAAAAAGAGCCAGACAGACTATCAAAAGGACTGAAAGAAACAGATTTTACCGCACTAGGCTTAAAAATATCACTAAAGCCGTGCGCGTAGCCGTTGAGGCAGGCGATAAAGAAGCCGCGCTAAACGCGTTTAAAGTGGCAAACAAAGACTTCCACAGTTTCGTTAGCAAGGGCTTTTTGAAAAAACAAACAGCTTCTCGCCGCGTAGGACGCCTCGCAAAACTCGTAAACAAACTATCTGCTTAATCTAAATTTTAATGTTAGCCGACAAACTGCAGCCTTTTTTGGATCGCTACGACGAGCTCTCTCGTCTGCTTAGCGATCCGTCTATCACAAACGATATCGCAAATATGACCAAGCTCTCAAAGGAGCAATCAAATTTAGAAGATATCGCCTCGGCTGCAAAGTCCTATCTGCAAACTCTCGCGGATATCGAGGAGAACAAGGCTCTGCTCGATGACGCCGAGCTTGGCGAGCTAGCCAAAGACGAACTCAAAAATCTCGAATCCCAAAAAGAAAATCTCGAAGAAGAGATTAAAATTTTACTCCTTCCAAAAGATCCCAACGACGATAAAAACGTATTTTTGGAGATCCGCGCGGGTACGGGCGGAGACGAAGCGGCGCTTTTTGCGGGCGATTTGTTTAACGCCTACGCCAGATACGCCGAGCTTCGCGGGTATAAATTCGAGATCGTGAGCCAAAGCGAGGGCAACACGGGCGGCTTTAAAGAGATTATTTTGCTGATAAAGGGCAAGGGAGCATACTCGAGGCTCAAATTTGAGGGCGGCACCCACCGCGTACAGCGCGTACCCGAGACCGAAAGCCAAGGCCGCGTACACACCTCGGCAGTCACCGTCGCTATCATGCCCGAAGTCGAAGATAGCGAGATTGAGATAAATCCAAACGACCTTCGCATTGACGTCATGCGCAGCTCGGGTCACGGCGGACAGTCGGTAAATACGACCGACTCGGCGGTGCGAATCACTCACATTCCCACAGGCATAGTCGTAACAAACCAAGACGGCAAAAGCCAGCACAAAAACAAAGAAGCCGCGATGAAGGTGCTAAAAGCACGCCTTTACGAGATACAAGAAGAAGAGCGCCTAGCCAAAGAAACCAGCGAGCGCAAAAGCCAAGTCGGCACGGGTGACCGCTCGGGGCGTATCCGCACCTACAACTTCCCGCAAAACCGCATCAGCGACCACCGCATAAATTTGACGCTTTACCGCCTCGACGCGATAATGGCGGCGGGACTTTTTGACGAGATTATCGAGCCGTTGATTGCGCATTATCAAGCCGAAGCGATCTCGGATGCCGAAATTTGAGCTACTATAAATTTTGCGTAATTTTAAATTTTACTCTGCGAGCGGTTTATTCTAGGGCATTTTTATTAAATTCGTATTTTGATTTTTACTTTGCGCTACCGCAGTTAAATTTTAAAAAACCGTAAACCGTTTTGACAAATAAATCGCGATCTTTTAGGCGGCCGTGGCGTTTATTGAGGATTGATTTAGTATAAAAAAGGTCGCGCCGGTTTTTGTTTGTTAAATTCGAAAATATTTTCTTGCTCTTTTAGACAAATTTAAACCCAGCGCAAATTTACATTATTGCATTAAGATTTTTATGTTTGGTGGCCCAAATCAAAACGTCTTAAGAAGCGCCGAGATAAAAGCAAATTTATAAAGTTATTTAACTACAAAGCCATGCTTTTGGCGTAACTTCGTTTAAGACTCTGCGCTTATGCATAAGAGCCGCCGAAATTTGCCGCAGACTTTGCAAGCTTATAGCTTACGTCGGCGCCGCGCTTAAATTAACATCGCCTGCCGCATTTATAGCTTGCGATCAGTTAAATTAGCTTCCGCTTTAGGCGTAGTTTCTTGCGCTAGGACCGTCTCGTCCGACTTTACCGTCTAAGCGTTAAATTTGCCGATTTTATCTATCTTTGTGCGACTTTTTATTGGCTTTATAAGCGCTTGATGTGTTTTTGCTTTTGCCGACTGGCAACGGGGCGCGGATGTTTGAAAACTCCTATCTTTACGCTTACGCGAAAAGTTATGTTGCTTTACTGGCGGCGCTCAAGGGGTAAATTCGGCGCTTACGCGGGTCTATTTTTGCAAAGGTTTAGGCTGAGGCGTTTTATCTTTTAAGTCTTTTTTTGTTATAAATTTAATGCGATTTTGCTTCTTTGGCTTACATTAATTAAGCTTTGCGAACAAACGAGTGCTTTGTATTTGCCTGTTTAAGCGGCATTTGCTGAACTGCTTACAAAATATCCTAAGGCCTTACAGGCTTTGGCGCATAAAACGCGCATTTGCAGCTCAGTTGCAATTTCCGAGACCGCTTACGCTAGCTCAAAGCTTTGCGACATGGCATCGGCTCGCAGGTAAGCGCCTACCTTTTAGCCTTGCAAAATTGGCAACGCAGTCTTCTTTGTTACGGCAAAACGCGGGCTAAATTTTACCGGTTTCTAGCGGCTAGACATCCCAAAAACGCTAGTCGGGCTTCTTGCCGGTTAAAATTTGCACGATGGTTTCGGGCAAAATTTCATGCTCTATCTCGTGGATTTTAGCTTCGTAAGCTTCAAAGCTCATTCCAGCGCCCTTTTCAAACGCGCGCTGAGCGATAATCTTGCCGCCGTCTAGCTCCTCGCTGACCCAGTGCACGCTCACGCCGCCCACCTTCATATCGCTATCAAAGCTCTCTTTTATCGCGTGCGCGCCCTTAAAAAGCGGCAGCAGCGACGGGTGCAAATTTATCGCACGAATCTGCCTCGTAAAAACGGGCGTAAGGATGCGCATAAAGCCCGCAAGCACCGTTAGATCGACGTTGGCGCGCTTTATTTGCGCTACGACCGCGGCGTCGAATTCCTCTCTCGAGGCAAAATTCACGTGCTCGGTAACGACGCTTTGCAGGCCGTATTTTGCGGCTTTTGCTATGCCGCCTGCGTTAGCTTTATTTGTTAGCGTTAACGCGACCTCGATCTTAGTTTCGCCAAAAACTTTGCCGTGTAGCCTCTGCAAAATCGCCTCCAAATTCGAGCCGCCGCCGCTAAATAAAACCGCTATTTTTTTCGTAAACATTTGAGTCCTTTGATGACGTCCGCGGCCGTGAGCGCGTAGTCGTTGATTTTGATTTGGCGAGCGGCTAGAGCGTGAGCTAACGCGCCCGAGATCGCGGCGTTTATCGGGTCGTAGCCCTGCGCGAGCAGTCCCGCGACGATACCGCTTAGCGCGTCTCCGCTGCCGCCTTTTGCTAGCGCGGCGCTGCCGTGCGTCATGACGTAGACCTCGCCGCCTTGCGCGATTAGCGTATTTGCGCCCTTTAACACAAGCACGCATTTAAAATTTCGGCTAAAAACTTGAGCGAGTTTGAAGCGATTTCTTTGCACTACACTGGCGTCAAATTTACCTAGATTCGCAAGCTCCAGCAGGCTCGCAAACTCCTTTGGATGCGGCGTTATTACGACGTTTTTGTTATTTAAAAGCTCAAGCGTGCGCGGCTCGTAGCAAAGATCGGCGTCGATAACGAGCGCGTCTTTTGTTTTTAGCTCGCTAAAAAGCTCGTCTCTTTGCATCTCGTCAAGCTCGCCAAGCCCCATGCCGACGGCTCCGACTCGCATTTTTGGCGTTATGCGCGCGCTTTGCATTAAAACAGGCTCAACGCTTAAATTTTCGCCCACGACGCTAACGAGTCCCGCACCGATAGTTAGCGCGGCAAGTCCCGCTATACGCGCCGCTCCGCCCTTTTCGCCGCTCACGATAAACACGTGCCCAAAGTCGCCTTTATTAGCGTTTTGCTTTACGCGAAAGGGCAAATTTAAATCGCTCTTACCGAGTTTATAAAAGCTCGTCTGCGTCTCGTAAAGCTCGCGCGAAAGGCCCAAATTTGCGACCTTTACGCGCCCTACGAAATCCTTTGCAAAGTCGCTATAAAGTGCCGGCTTTAGCGCGCCCATCGTCACGGTCGTATCGGCTCTAAAGACCGCGCCTTGCGGCACGCCGTTTTTATCAAGACCGCTTGGGATGTCGCAGGCGAGTTTGTAGGCGGATTTTTCGTTTAGCGTATTTATCAATTTTATCGTTCGCTCGTCTAGCTCGCGGCTAAGTCCGGTTCCGAAAATCCCGTCGATGATGCAGTCAAATTCGCCG
>CAUQRE010000121.1:0-4571 GCA_963520315.1 uncultured Campylobacter sp.
ACGATGTCTTGGAGTAGCTCGTCAAAAAAGCTCTTAAACGCGCCGCTTGTGTGGATCGGGGCAAATTTGGTCTGCTCCTGCGAGACGTTTTTGGTAATGGTCTGATCGCCTCTGTGCACCGTTATCGCAAGCTTTGCCGAGCCTTTTAGGTTGTCGGTGGAGTAGCCGCTTAGATTTGCTTTAAGCTCGACGATCCTCACGTCCACGACGATATCGCCAAAGTCGCTCAAATTTGCTCCCAGGCGCTTAAGCTCGGTGCTAAGGCCGTCTTGTAGCCAGCTCTCGATGCTGTTTTGCAGCGTGACGTACTCCTTGACGTTGCCGTTACTGCCCGTGATCGTGGCGACTATGCTTTTGTTTGCGCGAGCGTCCTCGATGCTATTTATGCGGATATTTTTTTGGTAGCCCATCTGGTTTGAGGTTGATTGATACGGGGTCAAATTTAACACCGAGCTGCGCTGCGAACATCCGCTCATAACCGCTGCAAAAAGCGCGGCGGCAATGGCGTAAAAAGCTAATTTTTTCATACTTTTCCTTTATAGTTTTGATATCTCTTCGGCGGCTTTGTTGGCGGCTTGTTTAACGAGAAGGTAGACGTAGAGGTTAAAATCCTCCGCGTCCTCGGCCTCAAGCTTGCGCACGTCTTGTCTGGTGGAGATGTTTAGCACGCGGGTTTTATTTATGTTTTTGACGCCTAGTTTGCCTTTCATCGCCGTGCTTAGATACTGCGACGGCTCGCTATACGACGCTGCGTAGTCGGTAAATGCAAAATCTACGCGGTAGGTGTAAGGCGAGGTCTGGCTATCCACGACCATGATGCCGCGGTTTAGCAGCTCGTCTTGCAAGAAAAGATGAAAAAGCCTCTCAAGGCGCTCTTTTGGATATAGCATTTTCGCGCCGTTTTTAGAGATAAATTTTATGCCGCTATCAGCTGCTCTTTCGTCGGCTATTTTGTGGATATAGACTTTTTTGATGGCCGCGCCCGTGTCGATCCTGCTTTGAGCGATGCAGCATTTTATCGCGACGTCGCCGGTGTAGTCCGTGCCGTTTATCTTGATATCCTGACCGCCGCTAGCGCATGAGGAGCAGTCTGTGTTTATGCGCATTACTTCTTTGTAGCCTTTGGCGTCTGCGCCTATTTGGACGTTTTGGACTATCTGAGTCGAGCCTCCGCAGCCGGCTAGAACGAGCGCGGCAAGTAAATATGCTAGTTTTTTCATGAAAATCCTTTCGTAAAATTTAAATCTAATAAGCAAAATTCTATCCAAATTTAAGATAAATTTCCAAATTTGAGGAAAATTTAGGAAAAATTTTAATTTTACTCGGCGGAGAGCTTTTGCGTTGGCTGCAAATTTAAGCTTAAATTTTATGCAACCGGACCAGAGACTTGAAAGCTTTAAATTTGATGCTATTGCGTTTTTTATTAGAGGCGCGTGCTCCGCCTGCTTCGCGCTCTGCGTTTGCGGATTTGTAAGAAGCTACTGTGAGCGTAGCAAATCTCTTTTCTTTAAAGGGGCAGGGTTTATTTTGCCTATGGCTCGTCATCGCAAACAGACTCACTTACGAAGCATTGCTGCTTTCTATCAAGCACTCTGTAGTCTTGTTGCATACGAGATGCGGCGAGATTGTTTTGCTGGCGCAAAGCGTGGTTTTATTTGGTCTAAATTTGGCTCTATCAAATTGCAAGTTCGGTTGGCTGAAATTTGGAGTCAAAATTTGCTAATTTAGCTAAATGTGCCTCCAACGGTAAACGTAAAAGTAGGGCTAGTCTATTTTCAAAACGCTTAAAAACGCCTCTTGCGGCAAATTTACCTTGCCGATGGCTTTCATGCGCTTTTTACCCTCTTTTTGCTTCTCAAGCAGCTTACGCTTACGCGTGATATCGCCGCCGTAGCACTTGGCGGTTACGTTTTTGCCCATAGATTTTACCGTTTCGCGCGCGATGACTTTGTTGCCGATGCTGGCTTGTATCGCCACCTCAAAGAGCTGGCGCGGGACGATCTCTTTCATCGCTTTTACAAAGTCGCGCCCTTTGGACTGGGCTTTGCTTTCGGGTACGATGATGGAGAGCGCGTCCACGGTCTCGCCTGCGACCTTGATATCAAGCTTGACTAGGTCGCCCACGCGGTAGTCGCTAGGCTCGTAGTCAAAGCTCGCGTAGCCTTTGGTGCTCGATTTTAGCTTGTCGTAAAAGTCCATCACGATCTCGTTCATCGGGATGTCGTACTCAAGCAGCACGCGCTCGGGCGTGATGTAGTCCATTTTAGTCTGCACGGCGCGGCGGTTGTTTAGTAGCGTGATGATGTTGCCCAAAAACTCGCTCGGGGTGATGATCGTGGCTTTGACGTAGGGCTCTTTGATATGCTCGATTTTATTGACCGGCGGGAGCTGGCTAGGGTTTTGGATGCGTAAAATTTGACCGTCGGTTTGCACTACCTCATAGGTGACGGTCGGAGCCGTGGCGATGAGGTCTAGGTCAAATTCGCGCTCCAAACGCTCCTTGATAACCTCCATATGCAGTAGCCCCAAAAAGCCGACGCGAAAGCCAAACCCAAGTGCTACCGAGGTTTCCGGCTCGTAGCTGATCGAGCTGTCGTTTAGCTTTAGTTTATCCAGAGCGTCGCGCAGATCTTCAAATTTATCCGTTTCGATCGGGTAAAGTCCCGCAAATACGAACGGTTTAGCCCGCTCAAAACCACCGACGGGCTCTTTTACGGGATTACGAGCTAGCGTGATCGTATCTCCTACCTGCACGTCGCTCACGTTTTTTAGCCCCAGCACCACGATGCCGACCTCGCCCGCGCCCAAATTTGCCGTTTTTATCGGCGCGATCGGGTTTGGATACATGAGATCTAGCACGATGTGCTTTTTGCCCGTACCCATGACAAGGATCTCGTCGTTTTTCTTTATCTCGCCGTCATAGACGCGCACGAGCGCCAGCGCGCCTAGGTAGTTGTCAAACCAGCTGTCGTAGATGAGCGTTTTTAGCGGTTTTCCCGCCTCGCCGCCGGGAGAGGGGATGCGCGTGATGATGGCTTCTAGCAGCTCTTTGATGCCGATGCCCGTTTTGGCGCTAACCTCGACTGCACCGCTACAGTCAAGCCCTATGACGTGCTCGATCTCGTTTTTTACGCGCTCCGGGTCCGCTGCGGGGAGGTCGATTTTGTTGATAACGGGGATGATTTCGAGGTTGTTTTCTAGCGCGATATAGACATTTGCGATGGTTTGCGCCTCTACGCCCTGAGAGGCGTCTACCACGAGTAGCGCACCCTCGCAGCTAGCCAGAGAGCGGCTCACCTCGTAGCTAAAGTCCACGTGGCCCGGAGTGTCGATCAAATTTAGGACGAAATTTTGCCCGCCTAGCGCGTAGTTTAGGCGCACGGACTGTGCCTTGATCGTGATGCCGCGCTCTTTTTCGATGTCCATCGTGTCCATGATTTGGCTGCTCATCTCGCGGTCGCTGACGGCGCCGCACTCCTGGATCAGGCGGTCTGCGAGCGTACTTTTGCCGTGGTCGATATGAGCGATGATGCTAAAATTTCTGATGTTTTTCATGAAATCCCTAGTTAAATTTTGGGCGATTGTATAAAAATTTTCGTTAAAGTAGAGTAAATTTAGCTTTTGTTAAACGGGCGGCGGTTTGCGGCGGGGGATTTGGAGTAAATTTGACGTGGGTTTTGCCCGTAAAATTTAGCGTAAATTTTGAAATCTTTCGCGCACGGCACAGATAACCACGCAGAGCGAATATAAAAAACAGATATATACCGCAAGCGGGACAAAAGCGAGAAATCCCGAAGCGTAAACTAGAGCGTTTAGGCCGTATGTCGCGTTTGCGAGCGCGGGTATATGGTACGTCCAAAGTTCGGGCTTTTCAAAAGGAGTATCGACAGCGTTAAAATACAAGGCCAAATTTAGCGCGATAAGAAAACCTATGTAATTACCGTTCCCAAGGGCGCAAAGCAGGCCGAAAATCACGACTAATATATATTTTTTCATCTAAATTTCACCGCTTTTATAAAAATGCGTCAATTTAAATTTTAGCAAAATTTTATTCGTTTTGGGCTACGGATTTGATTTAATATTCTCGCTTGTAAAATTCCGCCCTAAATTTGTGCAAATTTTAATGACTATGCCCTAAATGCCTGCCCGTATCGCTTGATCTTACTTCGCAGATGAGCTCGTCAGCGCATTCGTTGTCGCTGCTTTCAAGCTGTAGCGCCGTGTGCGTGATGCCTAGATGCTCCATTTCGTGCGATATTTCGGCCATGATCCGCTCCGCCTCACACACGCGCAGCTCGCCGCTGACCACCACGTGAGCCGTGAGCGCGTTTGCGCCGCTTGTTATGCTCCAGACATGTAGGTCGTGCACCGAAAGCACGCCGTCCACGCCCCTGATCTGCGCGACGAGCGCGTCTAGGCTCACGCCTTTTGGCGAGCCCTCCATGAGGATGTTTAGGCTGTCTTTTAGCACGCCCCAGCCGCTTTTTACGATGAGCGCGGCCACGAGCAGGCTAGCCGCCGCGTCCGCCCAGCCCCAGCCAAAGCACATCATTGCCAAAGCCGCCGCAATC
>CAUQRE010000122.1:0-4512 GCA_963520315.1 uncultured Campylobacter sp.
GCCCGACGAAAAGATGAAGGAATTCCTCGGCGAGGATGAAATTTTGCCGAGCGAAGGCGTAAATATCAGGCTCTTTTTCCCGAAAGAAGTCGCTCAAAACAGCGTCATCACACACATGGCGCGCACGCTAAATATCGACTTTAACATCGTCTGGGGCAAGCTTGAGAAGCTAAACGAAAACGTACTAGGCTCGCTCGTCATAAACATCGATCCCAAAGACGAAGCGCGCGTGACCGAGTACATCAAGCAAAGCGGCGTATTGTGGGAGGTGGCGTGATGTTTGACATAGATTTTTCTAAATTTCCCGACGTTTTCGAGCGTATTTTGCTCCCGGCCATCGGCGAGACGCTTTATATGAGCGTGGTTTCGACGCTTTTAGCGTTTTTGATAGGCTTAGTGCCCGCTATCTTGCTCGTCCTTTCCGCGCAGGACGGCCTAAAGCCAAACAAACCGTTATTTATCGCGCTTGATATCACGGTAAATACGCTAAGAAGCTTTCCTTTTATCATCCTCATCATCGTACTTTTCCCGCTCACGCGCCTGATCGTAGGCACCAGTATCGGTACCAGCGCAGCTATCGTTCCGCTTACTATCGGCGCGGCGCCGTTTATCGCTAGGCTCATAGAGAGCGCGCTAAAAGAGGTCGATAAAGGCATTATCGAGGCCGCCAGAAGCTTCGGTAGCTCAAATTTTCAGATCATTTTTAAGGTGATGTTTGTAGAGGCGTTGCCCGGCATCGTAGCTTCTATCACGCTCACGCTTATCGTTATCATCGGCTTTTCGGCAATGGCGGGCGCGGTCGGCGGCGGCGGACTTGGGTCTGTTGCGATAAACTACGGCTACCAGAGATTTCGCCCCGATATCATGCTTTATACCGTCGTGATTTTAATCATAATGGTTCAAATTTTCCAATCATTAGGAAATTTTATTTATAAGATCACAAAGAAATGATTTTTGCGTCTGATTTTATTTTCTTTTAAACTTTTTTTGCATAAAATCCCGAAATTAATTTTACAAAGAAAGGATAGAAAATGAAATCAGATATGTGCGAAATGCGTCGCTTCACTGAACTTAAGTCGTCGAAAGACTAACGCTAAGCGCAAAATTTCTTTTTAAGCGCTTAGTTTCGCTAAGCATTTAAAAAGAAATTTAAGCCTCCGCTCATATCCTTTTTTAAATGCTAGCCAAATTTTAAAAAGGATATAAAATGAAAAATCTACTCAAATACTCTCTAGTTGCTCTAAGCCTAACGGTCGCCGCAAATGCAGCCGAGAAAATCGTCGTAGGCGCTACGCCGGTTCCACATGCTGAAATTTTAGAAGTCGTAAAACCTATCCTTGCAAAAGACGGCTTTACTCTTGAGATCAAAGAATTTAACGACTACTCTACTCCAAATTTAGCCACCGAGGACGGCGATTTAGACGCCAACTACTTCCAGCACCTACCGTATCTTGAGGAATTTAACAAAAACAAAGGCACTCATCTAGTTAAAACGGTAGGCGTTCACCTCGAGCCTATGGGCGTTTACTCTAAAAAGATAAAAGATATCAAAGAGCTAAAAGACGGCAGCACCGTAGCTATACCAAACGATCCGACGAACGAGAGCCGCGCGCTTGACGTGCTAGCTAGCGCAGGTCTTATCAAGCTAAACGACAACCCTCTAAAAACTCCGCTTGATATCACGGAAAACCCGAAAAAGCTAAAATTTGAAGAGATCGAGACAGCTCAAGTTCCTCGTACGCTAGATGACGTCGCCATCGCCGTTATCAACACGAACTACGCTCTAAACGCCAACCTAAACCCGACCAAAGACGCGCTCGTACTTGAGAGCAAAGATAGCCCGTACACCAACTACGTCGTGGTCAAAGTAGGCAACGAAAACAGCCCAAAAATCAAAGCTCTAGACAAAGCCATCACGAGCCCGGAGGTAAAGAAATTTATCGAGGAAAAATATAAAGGCGCGATAATCCCAACGTTTTAATCAAATTTAGCCCCGCCCGCTCAGATTTAGCGGCGCGGGCAAATTTAACGAAACGACGAATCCAAATTTAGTTTAGAGACCGCTCTTAAAACAAAACGGCGTAAAAGCTTTTACCTTTTTAGCGCCGTTTCTTATCAAAAAAAGGAATAATAATGCAATTTTCAAAAATACTTCTGGGCGCGCTTTTAGCTAGCGGCCTGTATGCTAACGACAAAACCATCACCGTAGGCGCATCTCCCGTGCCTCACGCCGAGATTTTAGAAGAGGTCGTAAAGCCGATCCTAGAAAAAGAAGGCTACAAGCTCGATGTTAAAATCTTTAACGACTACGTGATCCCAAACATCGCCGTCGAAAACGGCGAACTCGACGCCAACTACTTCCAAGGCCTGCCGTATATGAAGTCGTTTAACAAAGACAAAGGCACTCACATCGTGCCGACTGTTGGCGTTCACGTCGAGCCTATGGGCGCGTATTCTAAAAAGATAAAAAGCCTAGACGAGCTAAAAAACGGCGATATCATCGCTATCTCAAACAACGCCGCAGACTCGACGCGCTCGATAAATTTGCTCGAGAAAGCCGGCATAGTAAAGGCCAAAGAGGGCGAATACAAATCCCCGCTAGATATCATAGAAAATCCGAAAAATCTCAAATTTAAAGAGATGGAGTCAGCACAGACGCCCCGCTCTCTCGATGACGTCGCGCTAGCATTTATCAACGTAAACTACGCCCTGGACGTCGGCCTCAAACCGACCAAAGATGCGCTAATCCTCGAGGATAAAGATAGCCCGTACACCAACTACGTAGCGACCAAGGCCGGCAACGAAAATAATCCGAAAATCAAGGCTCTAGATAAAGCGATACTAACTCCCGAGGTTAAAGACTTTATCGTAAAGCGCTACCAAGGCGCGGTGATACCGAGCTTCTGATCGGATCAAATTTGACTGATTTGCCATCGTAAAATTTAGCTTTAAAAATCGCCATAGGCGCTTTTTGCTTAAATTTTAGGGCTCAAATTTGAAAAACCGAAAATAGTCGAGAAAAATCTCCAAAAACAAAACGGCGTAAAAGCTTTTACCTTTTTAGCGCCGTTCTTCAAAATAAAAAAGGAAAATATCATGAAAGTTTTTAAAATTTTAGCAAGTTTGGCGCTAGCCTTTAACCTCTATGCAGCAGACAAAGATCACACTATCGTAGTAGCCGTCTCGCCAGTACCTCACGCAGAGATCATGGAGTTTATCAAACCAGTCCTAGCAAAAGAGGGCTACGATCTAGTCATCAAAGAGATAAACGACTACTCGATCCCGAATTTAGCGACGCAAGACGGCGATTTGGACGCGAATTTCTTTCAGCACTGGCCGTATCTAAAAAATCACAACGAGACAAAAGGCACGACTCTGATAACCGCCGCGGCGATACATCTTGAGCCGCTGGGCTTTTACTCAAAAAAGATAAAGAGCCTAAGCGAGCTAAAAGACGGCGCTAAAGTCGCGATCGCCTACGATCCTACTAACGGCAACAGAGCGCTAAACATCCTGCAAAAAGCGGGCCTTATCGAGCTAGATAAGAGCGCTGAGCTAGCCACACCAAAAGACATCGTGAAAAATCCAAAACATCTAAATTTTGTCGAGCTTGAGGGCGCGCAGATACCTCGCACGCTAGACGAAGTCGATCTTGCCGCCATAAGCACGAATTTCGTCCTTGATATCGGTATGAATCCTAAAAAAAACGCGCTAGCTATCGAAGGCACCGAAAGTCCGTACGCCAACATCATCGCGGTCAAAGCAGGCAACGAAAATAGCCCGAAAATCAAAGCTCTCGTTAAAGCCGCAACTAGCCCTGAAACAAAGGAGTTT
Source organism: uncultured Campylobacter sp. (assembly GCA_963520315.1). Taxonomy (GTDB): domain Bacteria; phylum Campylobacterota; class Campylobacteria; order Campylobacterales; family Campylobacteraceae; genus Campylobacter_A. Next base: position 3,835 of record CAUQRE010000122.1, read on the forward strand.
ATCCTAAAAAGATACGACGGAGCGATCCTGCCCGTGTTTTGATTTAGCCGGCTCAAGGCCGGCTTTTATACGGATTAATCATGCAAGATATCCAGTAAAACTCTAAAAGTAAAAATATTCTTCTTATTCATAATCTACGCGTATAGCAGGCTTTATCCATGCTTTACTAGATACTAAAATACTATCCAAAACTGCAATAATTTTAGATTTTTCCGTCACGCTTCTCTCTAATAGAATGTAAAATATAGTTGCTTACAAAATTAACATTATTTTAGAACTAAGTTAAACGTAAATACTTGCAATATAGAGAATTTATTGTTTTTAGAGATATCGTGGTGCGCTCGAAGGAATTCGAATCCCTGACCTTTTGAACCGCAATCAAATGCTCTATCCAGCTGAGCTACGAGCGCACTTTAAAAGAAATGTGAAGTATACCCAAAGGTTTCTTAAATCTTTCATAAATTTTGACGTATTTACAAAAATTTCATCTTTTCGCTTATTTTATTGCATTAAATTTACCGCGAGTATATAAAATTTCAAATTTATGTGCTAAATTTGTCGCATTTAATCGTCTATAAAAAATCTTTATGTTATCTTACGCCATAAATATAATATAAAGAACGAATTTCAAGCATCAGCAAGCAAAAAAGAGTAAAATTTGAAAAACGATAAAGAAAG